>NZ_DKIK01000089.1:7656-99912 GCF_002454215.1 Acinetobacter sp. UBA6720 | reverse complement strand
AGATGACCACGGCTTTAATTACAGGTGCATCGAATGGGATTGGACTAGAAATTGCCAAGCGACTTGCGAAACAAGATATCAATTTGGTTCTGGTGGCACGGAGTGCTGAGAAGCTTAAACAAATAGCTGAAGAACTCACACAGTCTTTTCAAATTAAATGCATTGTTATGCCATTGGATTTAACGCAAACCAATGCTGTTGAAACACTATACCAGTCACTTGAACATACAGAAATTGATTTATTAATCAATAATGCAGGTTGTGGTGATTTCGGATTATTTCATGATGTGGATTGGCAGAAATATCAACAAACCATCAATCTGAATATGACCGTACTGACTGAAATGACACATCGCTTTTTACCGCAGATGATTGCACGTAATCACGGACAAGTTGTCAATATTGCCTCTACCGCAGCATTTCAACCTTTACCGTGGATGGCGGTTTATGCAGCGACTAAGTCTTATGTTCTCAGTCTTAGTGAAGCTTTGGCATATGAGCTGAAAGATAGCCAAATCAAAGTATTAGCAATCTGCCCAGGTGCAACCAATACAGGTTTTGCTTCAGCTGCTGAAGGTGGTCAGTCTAATAATTTTACCGAGAGCAACATGTCAACGGTGAGTGATGTCGCTGATTTTGCTACGCAAAAAATTTTAGAAGGACAAGTTGGTGTGGCAGTACATGGATTGAAGAATAAAGTGATGTCGATTCTTGCCCCAATGTCACCCAAAGCTGTCGTACTGCATATGGCAGCCAATGTCATGAAACCTTTCTGATTTTTTAATCTTCTTATTCATATTTTTAAATATAGGTGTCGTTATGATTCGCGTGACTCCAATCCAAACAGGTACAGTTTCAATCCGTCCACATCATCATTGTGGTGAAGAAGGTAAAGGGCCAATTCGACGTAAAATTGATATGTTGATGGATAAAGACTGGGTTGAAGATCTGCCAATTTTTACTTATCTGATTGAGCATCCAGAAGGGAATTTTTTAGTTGATAGCGGTGATACTGCTGAAAACTCAGCACAGGACTTTTTACCAAGTTGGCATCCATTTTTTAAACATGGTGTGGTGGTAAAAGTTGCACCAGGTGAAGAGGTAGGGGATCAACTCTGGAAGATGGGTTTAAATCCAAATAAAGATATCAAAGCTTTAGTGTTGACTCACATGCATCACGATCATGCAGGTGGTTTACATCATTTTCCGCATATCCCAATTATTGTGACACGTGAAAACTATGAACTGGCTTCAAGTTTCAAAGGACGAATCTTTGGTTGTTTGCCTCAATATTTTCCACGTTGGTTTACCCCCCAATTAATTGAGTTCAACAATGAGCCATTTGGTCCATTTGCACAAAGTTTTTATCTGACTAAAGATAAAAATGTAATTTGTGTGCCTACCCCAGGTCATATGCGCGGACATATGTCTATTATTGTTAAATCACCTGATATGACCTATATCATTGCGGGTGATGCGACTTATGATGAGCGCTTTTTACTTGAAGAGTTAGTGGATGGTGTGACTTATAATGTTGACTTGTCAAAACAAACATTAAGAAAATTCAAAGAGTTGGGACGTGAACAGCCAACGCTTTTACTTCCTGCACATGACTTGAATGTAAGAGAGCGTTTGGAAAAACAACTGATACTTCCATGTGATTCGCTGATTATTTAAATTGAGTGAAATAGCCAACATACATTTGGCGATGACATAACCTTGAAATAAAATGTGTTTATTTCAAGGTTCAGTGATATGAAGTTAACTTTAAGTACTCATGTTCGTGTCTATAGTAAACTGCAGTTTTTATAAGGTATCCCGAGCTACAACTGAATTGACCAGCTTTTGACGTTTGTCTTTATATTTGAAGATAAATCCAACTGCAAAAGCAAAGAAAATCATAATCACCGAATACACCGCAGCAGGGATGGCAATGGTGGTGCTGCCGAGTACCGAGATCGCAATAGTTAAAGCGACTGCGCTGTTATGAATACCAATTTCAAAAGCACATGCTCGAGCTTCTGCTTCATTCATCTTAAATATTTTAGGAATAAAATAGCCGATGGTTAAGCTGATTGCACAGAATAGTGCACAGACTAATCCAACATCAGCAAAATAGCTGGCGATATTTGCCTTTTCTTTGAGTAATGCACCAATACAGATGACCACGAGAAACGTCACCGAAAAGTATTTTACGAAACTTTCCATTTTCTTGGCAAAATGTGGTTTTTTTGCACGAATAATCATACCGATAACCAAAGGCAGTAAAATCAGTAGAAAAACTTGGATCAGTTTATCTAGTTGAATTCCAACAGTGGTGTCATCTTGCATAAAATAGGTCAGTGATAAGGTTGCAACTATAGGTAAAGTAAAGGCTGCAATCACCGAATTAAAAGCAGTCAGTGTGATATTCAGTGCAATATCACCTTTGAAGAGATAGCTGAATAAATTGGCAGTACTCCCGCCAGGTGAGGCTGCTAAAATCATCAGACCAACAGCGAGTAGTGGTTTGAGTTGAAAAAGTTTGGCTAGACAAAAGGCAATCGTAATAAGAAGTACCAGCTGGCAAAACAGTGCAATGAGTACATTTTTAGGGTTGTTTTTAACACGTTTAAAGTCTTGTAGCGTGACTTCAAAACCCAAGCCCATCATGATAATAATCAGGGCAATCGGCATACCGATGGTGATAAATGCTGAATCCATAGCAAGCTTCCTTCATAGCGCGTGTTATTCAATTTTGAGTGTCTAAGGGATGGAATCGTTTACAGCGTTGCTGAGCAATTGTTTTAAAATGAATATTTTTTTTGCTGTTTTACGACGCTTTTCTTAAACACGTTCGATCACACTTAATATCAAGCAGTCGAGGAAAATACTTTGGTAGAAAAGTGCCAAAAAAATGTACAAACGTGACAATTTTGCTATGATGAATATTGCCTATAGTGATCAATATATAAATGAAAAAATTGAAATAATTATTCTATAGGTCGGAGTTAAAAATGGATTTTGACGACAAGAGCATGTCTGCTCCAATTATTCCTGTACATTTGCCTGCTGCATTTGTGCGTATGACTATGTCACGCGGCTTTTCAGCCACAGCTATCTTAGAACATTCAGGTATACATATTGATGATTTAGAGTCTATTGATACGTATTTCACCTTAAAACAAATTGCAGTCATTGTTCAAAACGCACTCAATTTAACCAATGATCCAGCGATTTCTGTCTCATTTAGTCAGCATATTCGGTTATCACATTTTGGTTCTTTTGGTATCGCACTGATGTCAGCACCGACCTTAAAAGATGCCTTTTTAGTATGTAATCGTTTTAGTACATTGATAGATCCAACAATACATTTCTCGTATGAAATTAAAGACCGAATGGTCTGCATTCGTTTTGGGAAGCAGATTCCACTTGGCTTAACCTATTACTATACGCAAGAAGCACTTTGCCTTTCAATCATTCGGATTTTAGGGGATTTATTAGAACATGAATTGCCACAGCTCAAGATTGAACTCGATTATGAAAAACCTAAATATGCTGAAAAGTTTAGTTTCTTAAATGCTCCAATTATTTGGAATAAGCAGCACTGTGCCATTTATTTTAATGTCAATGTGCTTGATGAGAAGCTTCCGGGTGCTGACTTTCCTGCCTTTCAAAAGGCTATAAAGATGTGTGAAGCAGAGCAAAATCTATTTAAACAATACGGGGAAAACTGGCTGATTAAATTAAAACTGTTGGTTTTACAAAATTTACAGCAGCCTTTGACAGCTGAAGAAATGGCAGAACGGCTGCATTTATCTAGACGGACTTTCTTTAGAAAGTTAGCTGAGCATGATACGACTTATGATGCATTGGTGTCAGCTTCGCGTGCTGAAGTGGCAAAGGATTATTTACTGCATAAAAAAATCACACTCATCGAGCTTTCCAATCATTTAGGCTATAACGATGTATCGAACTTTACCAAGGCGTTTAAGCGTTGGTTTGGTATGCCACCGAAGCAATGGCAACAGGCTCAGTTACAGCGTTTAAAAGCGACTTAGTTTAAAAAAAGCGATCAAGTGATCGCTTTTTTATAATCATGTTATGGCTATGTTTTATAACAAAGGTTGAAGTTAATTCATCCAGTTTTTGATATAAAAGTAATCCATTTCAATAGACTGACAGTATTTATGTGCTTAAAAACGGTAACCTATTTTTAAGCCATAACCCCATGCATCATTGTCTTTATAAATTGCATCATAATTGTCTGTACCAAAATCAAAACCTGACTGTGCTTTGGCATCTCCAAGCATGAAATACTTAAGGCCTAAAGACACATCATAATTCGGTGCTGGTGCATATTTTGCACCCAGTCCAATACTCCAATACCCCTCAGTTGGACCCAATGTTGTCACAGGGTTACCCGCACCACTGTCCCAGCCGAGTGAGACAGAACCTGACCAATGTGTATTGAATTTACGTCCTATACCAATATTGGCAAGATACTGGTCGTCGCTATATGCTGCGAGATCGACAGCTTTTCCTGTGAGTTGCGTGGTGAGCTGCGCAAGACGCTCAGGTGAAATACGAAACTTCGACCACTCCACCCAGCGTAAATTGGCGAAAGCGACCGTATCCTGCATGATGCCTGATTGCAGGTCAATATTCACAGATTGCGGTGTGGTAACGGTTGACTCCAATGTTGTTGCACCCAAATCAATATATCCCAAAGCGGGGTTAGCTGGATTTAGAATTTGCACGGACTCAGTCATGTCGATGTCATGATCAATTTCAGAACGATAGGTCACCGCAGCCTGTAAGGCAATTTCAGGAATACTGTAAGCAAAACCTGCGAGCCAACCTACACCATCTGTTTCTGGTGCATTCATATCATATTTAATCCCGTTATAACCCGCACCTCTTAAGCGGCTATTGCCTTTGGTGGTTTGCAGTACAGGTCCTGCATAGACGTTGAAGTGTTCATTGGGTTGATAGCCGAGAATCGTACTTAAGTTTTGAGTTGTTACTTCGGATTCAGATTTTTCAGTACCTTGGGTATATGCTGGATAGTCTTGAATAGGATAGCCAGCTGCGGCACCAAATGGATGGTCGTATAAGAAGCCCAAAGAAAAATGATCAGTCAGTTGCACTTTCAATGCTGCACTTGGGAAAGTATAGCTGTCGGCGATGTCACCAGTTTCCATATTGGCAGCAGCGGTTAATCCACCTTTGCTAAAATCAGGTTTGATCTTGCCTGATACCGTTGGGTCAAGCACAGAGAAACCCACTTCAGCATAATTACCTTTTTGTAAGAAGGGTAAAATCGATTGTCCTGAACGATCTAAAGCAGCAGCGTGTAGTTGAGCTGTGGCGAAAAATGCGGTGATGAAAAATGCGGTAGAGGGGCATGCGATGGAAGATGCAATCTTGCGTATTTTCATTTTTAAATCCTTTTGTACTGTTGTCTAGGCTGAGCATCTGTGCTCTGTACGTCTATTTTTATTAAATTTAAGGATTGAAAATGGTATAAATGTGCCAATCTTTTGGTGAATTGGTGTCATCTCATCGGCTAGAGCAAATCATTGCTTCTATTTGGAAAAAGCAAAATATGAGAAAAGAGAAACATTAGAAAAACGAGATATTAGAAAAATGAAATAGCATGGACTGATACAACAAAGCCTATGTGTTGATGACATAGGCTTTGTGGTTTTTGCACGATTGAGGTGGTGAGCAGTACTACATTAGTTTTCATCTATTTGATAACGTTCGAGTTCTACAGGATCATGTGCACAGAAAAATTCAATCTCATCACCATGTTGTGCTTTAAGTGTTTTGAGCTTTTCTAAGCTATTGTGTCGTGCTTGGGGTATGGCTTGCACCATCCGCTCAAAAAACTTGAGTCCTGTCGGCATATGGTCAGTTTCATCTAATTGGCTGTGATGATAATAGGCATCACCACAATGCAATAACCATTTGCCTGAGTCTTGTGGCACGGCTATGCCAACATGACCTTTGGTATGCCCAATAAGCGGGATGATAAAGATATTGAGCTTGAGCGTCTCCTCTAATGAAATCGCATCCAGTCCAAACCATTGACTATTGGTTTGCTTATAGACTTGCCAGTTGGGTGTAGGCTTAAATTGATTGAACCTAAAGCGTAATTTGTCTTTCCATGTGGGTTGGGTAATTTGCTCAAGTTCAGGCTGATAGACATGGACTTTGGCTTGAGGAAAATCGGAAAATCCACCTGCATGATCCAAATCTAAATGGGTTGGAAATAAGTCAGTTACATCGGCAGGGTCATAGCCAAGCTGTTTGATTTGTTCAAATGCGGTTTCTTGTGGATCGAGTTTCGGTTTAAAACTTTTCTGAAAGGTTTTTCCAAGACGTTGGTCACGATGTTGGATGTCTTGTAAGCCGATCCCTGTATCAACCATCATCAAACGGTTGTCATGTTCGATCAAAAGGCAATGACAAACCAATTTACCCGGTTCGGTATATGAGCCTTGTCCATTGATCAATTTTGCACAAAGCGGACACATTGTCCCACAATTTAAATGATGTATTTTCATGCTGTTCTCGTAGCTGGTTTTTTCATGAGCAGGCTTTTTATAGATGATTTTCTCACAGATGGACTTTTCATGTCGTGAATTTAAACCTAAAGGGATCAATAGGTTTTTTCAAAACACGTCATATTCAGAGGAAATGACGCGTGATGGAATAATTACAGCGTCAGCACAATTTTCCCAAAATGCTGATTTTTCTTCATTTTGTCGAAGGCATCATTAAACTGCTCAAATGGATACACCGCATCAATCGGCATCTTGATTTGACCTTCTGCCAAAGCGGGAATGAGAGCATCTTTCGCTTTCTGGATGACTTCTGCAATTTCATCTGGATTACGTGTACGGAAACTCACACCTTTGTAATTGATCCGACGCATTGAATGCTGATCAAAATCCACTTCACCTGTTTCACCCGCCATACGTCCGACATTGACAATGGTTCCAGCGATTTTTGTAACGGACATGGTGGCGTTAAATAGAGGGCCTGCCAAAAAGTCGATCACCAAATCTGCACCTTTGCGTTTCGTTAGTTTAAGGACTTGTTTGGCCCAGTCCTCATCTTTGGTATTTACTGTTGCATCGGCACCAAATTCAGCCAGCTTTTCAAGCTTATCAGGTGTGGTTGATGTGCCAATCACTTGCTTTGCACCTAAATACTTAGCCACTTGCATTGCCATCAAACCCACAGCCGAGCTTGCACCGACAACGAGTACATGATCGTCTGCTTGCAACTGTCCATTGGTCACAATGGCATCATGCGTGGTTTGTAAGGCAACAGGTAAAGTGGCTGCTTGCTCAAAACTCAGATTATCGGGAATGGGATAAATCCATGCTGCATTGGCTAAAGTATATTCAGAAAATGCACCAGGGCCTGCACCCATGACACGGTCACCGACTTGCCATTGTTGAACCGCTTCACCCACTTCAACGATCTCGCCAGCCCATTCTACACCGACAGGAAAGCCGAGTCCGCCGACAAAGCCATGTGTTGCACCCGTTAACATATTCAAATCTGCCCGATTCAGCGCGCAGGCTTTGATTTGAACTAAAACATGATTTGGCATGACTTGAGGTTTTTCTAACTCACCTAAAACTGCGCCGTGTTCACCTGATAATATGGATTTCATCATAGACCTCGAACTATAGACCTTGGATTTAAAGTTTACGAATCGGTTTACTGCCGTTCCAGCCGATGGATGCCTTTTTGATATAGTCAAATATCTGTTTTTTACTGCCTGCCAACTCAGAAATTTCTAATGCAGTACCGATGACATGTTCAGTATCAAAATACGCCATCCGACCTTGTGGACCACCAATTTGACCTTCGTGCACAACGCTAAAGCCTTGATCCTGAAGGTGTTGATACATGGCATCATAGTCTTCGGTCCAATATGCAATATGTTGCAAGCCTTCACGACCTGAATTTAAGAAATCCTGATACATCGACGGTACATTATTGGTTTGCTGGATCAATTCGATCTGTATATCGCCTGAATTGGCCAGTGCAACTTTCATTTCAATATCATGCGGTTGACCTTTGTATTTAAAATTGTCCAACATGGCATTTTTCACATAGAACCAAGGGCCAACGCCCAACTTGATCCATTCATCCATGGCTTTTTCGATGTCTTTGACGATGTAACCGTTTTGGCAAACTGGACCTAAATCTTTACTCATGGGAATTTCCTTTTCTAAATTGAATTGAATCGGGCAAATGTATTTGCCCTTTACAGACTAAATTCGAGTTTTAAGCCAGTTTTGATGCATTAAAATAATCGCTAATTTCTTTCGCCAACATGATGTCGCCATCAATTTTTAATTTGCCACTCATAAAGGCCATTGCACCTGCAATTTTGCCCGTGATCAGTTCAATGAACACCTCATCACTGGTGGTCAGTACAACATCGGCATCGGCATTTTCACCTTGTTGAATGTCACAAGTACCATCATTAATTTGAATCACGTAAGGGGCAGAAAGCTGTAGTTGCAGAATGCATTCAACACCATCTGTATTTTCTGGGTTTAATGCAGTTGGCAGTTGATTTAAGATGAAATCATTGATATTCATGGTCTAATCCTTTAATGAATGATGTAAAAGTGTTTAGGTTTGTATTTAGACTCATCTTCAAATGTATGTTCATCGTTTGGATTTAAAGTTGAGTGCTGAGCTGACTATAGGGCACAATGCAAAAAGGGTATTGACGTGAAATGGAATTCATTGACCTGAGATTTTGAAATGATGTCTCAGTCGAGATATGGATATGTAGGAAAATGATGCAAGATATTGATCCTGTACAGAAAAAGTATAGTGTTGCCGTGCACTATATGCGTTTGCTTTTCGACTATTTACAGCGAAAAAATTATCCTGTATCGCAGTTTTTAGCGGAAATTAATCTCGCACCAGATCTGTTTGATCGACCTAATGATCGTGTCGATTTTCAGACGTTCAATCAGGCCTGTCATTTATTACAAGACAAATTTAAACAGCCTAACCTTGGAATTACGCTTGGGCAGTTGGTGACGACAGGACACTTAGGCCCACACGGTTTTGCACTCATGACTTGCGCAAATGCACGTGAAGTCATGCAACAAAATATCCATTATTCTGCGCTCACTATTGATGCGGGCAGCAATATTTTTGAACGGCATGGGAAAGAATATATCCGCTACTGGAAAAGTAATTTGTCAGGTGATCAGCCTTTGGGAAAACTGCAAGATGAATTACATCAAGCTTCTTATGTGACTTTATCTCGTCAGCTGTTTAATCGGCAGGATTTGAGCCCACTTTGGGTCTCTTTTCAGCATGAACAGCCTGAAGATATCAGTGAATATAATGCGCTGTTTCGTTGCCCACTGATTTTTAATGCCAAAGATACAGCAATTGGTTTTCATGAGGACTTTTTAGATTATCCATTACCAAGCTCGAATGAGTCGGTGCATCTGGTCATGAGTGATTTGAGACAGCAACTTTTAAAGCAATTGGGCAATCATCTCGAACCGTCTTGGTTAGCAGTCGCACGTAAAGCGATTATTGAATCGTTTCAGCTAGGTGGCTTGACCTTTGACGAGCTGGCACAACAGACAGATTTTACCGGGGATGAACTCAAAATAGAGATGCTTCGGCATAATCTGAACTTTAGGCATTTTGTCGATGAAATCCGTCAAAGCCTTGCGATGAGCTATGTGAGAAACCCACAACTCAGTTTAGTGGAGATTGCATTCTTGCTGGGTTTTTCAGAACAAAGTGCTTTTCAGCGTGCCTTTAAACGTTGGACGGGAAAAACCCCAAAAGAATATCGAAGTTTTAATACATAATACATCTGAGAATAAAAAAATCGCTTGAAGCTCAAGGGTCTTCAAACGATATAAAAAGCATAAGCGATATAAAAAATAAATGATTAAATCACTAATGTCCCAAATTGAAGTGCACCTAAAATTTCCGTTTGCTTGAGTCCAGGGAAAAGCCAATAGGGCGTAGATTCACTGCTACATGCACAACTTGGAAATGCAGGATTACTTTTTAATGGGCCTGCGATGGTTTTTTCCATGACCATGGAAATATATTGATCATTACTGCCTTCTTGGGTATTTCCATTCAGAATCACTTCTACACCTGTGCTTTCGGCATAGTCTCGAATCGCTTTGATTTTTGAACTTTTCGGTTCATAAGCATCTAAACTGATGCCATTTTCAGAAGAAACAAAAATCTGCTGATCGACTTTTGCCACCAAGGAATGGTTTCCTTCGGTATGTCCAGGCGTATGAACCAAGGCTAAACCTTCACCCAAAGCCAGACTTTTCTTAAATGTAATGACTTTATTTGCATCAATGCCTTCAACGGCATTTGGACAATACCAGTCCGATTGCACAGGAAGTAAGCCTTGAACACAGTGCCATTCTTTTTCATGCACCAGTAATTTTGCATTTGGAAAATAGGCAGGCTGATCCTTTGTGCCGAGCCATTTGCGAAGTTCTTGGGTGTGCAAATGATCATAACTAATATAATCCACTTGTTCAGGCTTAATTTTGAGTCTTTCTAGCGTTTGCTCAACAGAGGTGTATTGTGGAGCAAAGACTTTTGATGCACTTTCGGGTAATGAACCTGCAAGTCGTTCAAAAAATGGCGTTTTACGATTATTCACTACATCAGTAGGTGAGAACAATAAAACTCTCAGTTGCCCATGAAAGTCTTTGTATTGAATCACGAACAAACGGTTGAGCAAATGTAAAAAAGGGAAGGTCAAAGACTTTTGTGCAAACACACCAGTGTAACCATACCAAGTCGGATAAGGTGCTCGAACCAAATCAATACTTTGATAATATTGTACATCTGCTTGTTGCATGAGTTTTTGTCGAAACTTTAACGATGCTGTTCTGACATTTTCCAAGCGTTGTTTAGGCGAAGGCGCATTACGAGTACCATCAAAATCCGAAATTTCCTGCATGCCTAAGGGTTTGAATAGATCTGCCATCAATTTTATCCTTTATTCATTATTACAGTGATCTATGTGTTGTTAGCGCTTCGCTTTCGTGACTTTGCTTAAGTCTTTCATATCGTGTAGAAGACCCGATGCTGCTTTGTAGAACTGCAAAATACCTTTGGGGGATTTGAGGTTAAAGCCTTTAAAGAGCTGTTTGATAATGCTTAAAGTATCGAAATAAATACGCTCACACACCAACTCTTCACCTTCAAAAATAAAGAAAGCACACATACGCACACGGAACGAATTTCCTGTAGGAGGTACAGAACCTAAATAACCTTTGTGTGTACCCAAAAGCCAAAATTCACAAATCACAGCATCTTCGGTATGACGTAGTGCGATTAACTCGTGATGTTGGTCGGGAAATGCTTTACGTGAGGTACGGTGATAATTTAGTACATCATCACGTCCATCATGTGTGGCACCAGTCGCGATTAATTCATAATGCGGATGAGGAAAGGTACTGAGCACAGCATCAAAATCCTGTTTGACTTCATCGGCAAAGTGATCCAGTACTAGCTTTTCGCGAAAATCCATTAATTTTTGATCTAACATATTGGCATCCATTCATATGGGCTAAGGTTAGTTTTCAATGTAATGAGATCTGCTCTATTGAGATGGTAGTGGCGTGTCATATTTATGGTGAATAAGTGCCAAATTTCATGAGGTGTTGAAGTGTTGCAAGGATCGAGCTACGCGATATAGGCGAAAGTCATTGTTTTAAAACATAAATAAAATATGCTTATACAGCATATAAATGATCAACTATAGAAAAGTTAAAAAATATTTGACTTCATTTTAAATTATATTAATAATTGAGTGAGTACTTAATTATTTTATTCTGTTGATATGGCACGTCCTTTAAGTGAAGAAAAACGTCAAGCGATTTTAGATGCAGCGACTAATTTGATTGCAGAGCAAGGTCTCAGCGTATCCACAGCAAAAATTGCGAAGCTAGCCAATGTCTCTGAAGGTACGATTTTTACGTATTTTCAAAATAAAGATGTGCTCATTAATCAGTTGTATCTGAGTCTCAAACAACAGTTACGCTCAGCGCTCATTTTGCCTACGCAGTCTGTTGAGTTACGTGAGCAGGTTCAAGTTGCTTGGCGAGCTTATATTTCTTGGGGATTATCTAATCCTCATGGACAGCAGGTTTTAGCCACATTGAGCTTATCTTCTATTGTGACAGATACAACCAGAGCGATAGGCAATGATGCTTTCTGTGATATCAGCATTGTTCTTAAAAATGCGATGGCAGAGGGAGCGTTAAGTCATCAGTCTCCTGATTATGTCGGCGCAATCATGGTGACGATGGCGAATACCACGATGGAATTTATGAAACTTGATGCAAACAATGCTGAAGCGTTATTACGCGATGGTTTTGCAGCATTTTGGCGAGTGATTGCATATCAGTAATTTTTTTAGATTTTAAATGAGTAATTAATCACTCATTTAAAATAAGTTTAAAAGGCAATAAATTTATGAAACTTATTATTTTGGGTGCAACAGGCATGGTTGGGAAGAGTGTATTGTGTGAAGCCTTACAGAAAGATGATATCGAAGCCGTTCTGGTGGTTGGGCGGCAAAGCTGTGGCATCGAGCATGCAAAACTAAAAGAGTTGTTGCTAAAAGATTTATTCCAAGTGACTGAAATAGAAAATGAACTTATAGGATACGACGCGTGTATCTGGGCGATCGGGACAAGTTCTGTGGGCAAAAATGAAGCTGAATATGCCAAAGTCACCGAAGAGCTTACTTTATTTTGGGCTGAAAACTTAGTCCGAATCAATCCTCAATTTTCATTTTGCTATTGCTCTGCGGGTGGTGCAGGTGGTCGTGGTATGTGGGCACGAGTACGTCAGCGTGTAGAACAAAAATTACAGAAGATGCCTTTTCAGCATGTAGGCGCTGTACGTCCAGGTTTTATTCGGGCAGGAAAAGGAATTTCGAGTAGAACACGAGCATATCAAATCGGTGTGGAGTTGATGAAACCTTTGAATCCTATTTTTCCATATCTGGTTCGATATTGCCCGTGGTTATTTACGACGTCGGAGATCTTGGGACAAGCCATGATTGGCATTGTACAAGGTCAAGCAGACCGTTTCATTCTTGAATCAAAAGACATCAACCAACTGGGACAACGTTTACTAAACAGCGCGGTTTAAAGCTTAATTTATATATTTTTATTTGGAGTTTCAAAAATGAAGCAAGATTTAATAGGCAAAATCATATTAGTTACAGGTGCGACTAATGGTATTGGCAAGGCAGCCACCACGGAATTTGCAAAACGTGGTGCATCTGTCACTTTAATTGGACGAGATCAAGAGAAAACAGAACAGATTGTAAACGAGCTTAAAGCTTCGACTGGTCATTCTCATTTGGATTATATTCTTTGCGATTTAACAAAGTTGGCTGACATTCGTCGTGCAGCAGAAGAGTTTAAATCTAGACATGATCGCCTCGATGTATTGGTAAATAATGCAGGAGCGACATTTAAGAAACCAGTATTGGGTTCAGATGGTTATGAAATTACATTTGCATTAAATCATTTAGCCTATTTTCAAATGACTATGGCATTACTCGATTTAATTAGAAACACACCCAATGCACGTGTGGTCAGCACTTCAAGTTCTATGCAGGCACGAGGAAAGTTAGACCTTGCCCAAACCCCTTACAACACAGAAGTTTCTGGGCCAAGAGCATATGGAACTTCCAAACTGGCAAATATTTTATTTACTAAAGAATTACAACGAAAGCTTGAGGGAACTTCGGCCGTTGCCAACTGTTTTGAGCCTGGCATGGTCAATACAAGTTTTGGTGCATTTGGTACAGATCAAGGTTGGTTCATCAATTTAGTTTATAAATTAGCACAGCCGTTTGCAGTCACTCCTGAACAAGGGGCTGATTCTTTGATTTGGCTTGCAACATCTGCTGAGGCAGCATCGTTAAAAGGACAATATATTTCGAAACGCAAAATCGCTAAGCCTGCTAAGCAAGCATTAGATGACAAGCTTGCTACTGATCTATGGATTTTGAGTGAAGAACTCTGCGAAAAAGCCAAGTAATTTGAATTAAGAATCAAAGGGAGTCATGGTCATCATGCAATACATTCTTGTTATCGGAGTTCCATTACTCTTCGTTATTGGCATTGCTGTATCTGCAATTTATGTGGATGCTAGATTAAGAACATCATTCGGCCTAAACGCAAATAAGAAAACGGCGATGCTTGCTATCGCCGTCGTGACTATGCTGTTAATCATGATTATTTTAACTGCGACATCTGCAAGTAAAAATATGGGTTATTTTTATGTTGTCGGCGGTTATTTATTTACCTTTTATATTTTTTTATTACTGATGCTGGTATTTTTTCAGCTTTTAAAATTAGTTAAATTTCCAAGTAATCCAATAACAGGAATATTGTCGATCGTTTTTGCAATCATCATCACGGTAATTGGTGCGATCAATGCACGTAGTTTTTCAATTACAAGCACTGAAATTAAGCTGGAAAATTTATCCAGCGATTTAAATGTTGTACAGCTTTCAGATGTTCATTTGGGTCATCATCGTGGTGCTGATTATTTAAGTAAAATCGTGCAGGAAACCAATCAGCTCAAGCCAGATTTTATTTTAATTACAGGTGATTTGGTTGATGCTGATGTTGCTTTGTCTGAAGATGAATTTAGACCATTAAAAAAATTGCAAGCCCCAGTCTATTATGTTGGAGGTAATCATGAAAATGAAATTGATACCGACAAGACTTTGCAACTCATTCATCAAAATGGGGTGAACATATTACACAACCAAAGTGTAGAGACGCATGGTGTTCAATTGATTGGTTTAAACTATATGAAAGCAGATGACAAAACCATTGATTTACATCCATCAAATCAAAAGCAAAGCATTCAGTCTGTTATGAATCAGCTTGATATTTCACAGCATCAGCCGACTATTTTGATGCATCATAGTCCTGTTGGGATTGAGTATATTGCAGATAAAAAAATTGATTTAATGCTTGCAGGACATACACATGCAGGACAAGTTTTTCCAGCAACTTGGATTGCAAAATATGTTTTTCCATTTAATCAAGGAGTATATCGAATCAAGGATACTCAAGTTTTCGTATCACAAGGGGCAGGAACATTTATGTTACCTATTCGATTAGGGGCTAAAAATGAGATTAACTTTATTCAGTTAAAAGCTGAGTAAATGCCATGAATCAATAAATCTCTAACGATATTAATGGTTAGAGATTTATAAATGAAACTGATTAGATTAACCCAGTCTTTTTGCTAATGAGATAGTCTTTTAAGCCCATTGGTAATTTACGAAGTAAATAATAATCGCGCAGTTTATTGGTATGGATTTCATATTGATATTCAGGTTTTTCTGCATCTAATATGTCTACGATGGTATCTACCACAGCGATAGCAGGTAATCCAGTTTCAAAAGATTTTTTTGAACTGTCGTAAAAACGTTGCATTGCCTTTCCATAAATTGGGTGCGATAAATATTTTTTCACGTCTTGCAATATTTTTTCTGCCATAGGGGTTTGAATTTGTGCAGGCTCGACGACGGAAACCTTGATGCCTAATGGCTGAAATTCTAATTTCATCGCAGTCGATAATGATTCTAGTGCAAATTTACTGGCAGAGTAAAACCCTGTAAATGGTAAAGTACGCAGTCCACTTTGTGAGCTCATATTAATAATTTTAGATGGTTCTGAATTGTGAGATAAGAAAGGGAGCAGTGCTTGAGTCATGGCATGTACACCGACCACATTAACACCCAAAATATGTTCAAACTGCTTTTTGCTTAATTCCATTAAAGGTCCATTATAAATCACACCTGCAATATTGATTAAGGCATATAAGGGTTTTTGGTCTAGTAATTCAGACAATGCCTGTTTTACATTTTGTATATCATCTTGATTTAAAATATTCATGATGAATGGGTGGAAATTTTTTGGAATATTTTCTATTGAGTTTTTATACTCCTGTTCATTAAGTACCGTACCATACACGGTATAGCCTAATGCAGATAAGGTTTTTGCGCATTGAAAGCCAATTCCAGATCCTGCACCTGTAATAAAAACGGCTTTATTTAAATTTTTCATGAGAAACTCCTTTTATCGTCATATTATAATTTACTATCTATTACAGATAAGAGATGGTAGTCAGTGCCATTGAGTATTTCAGTTGCGCCCAATTATCTTTGGTGTGAAATTTAAGATTTTGGATGATGGATAAGACTGTTTTATCTATTCGTCAGTGGCTCTAATCCAAGTCCCTGTTCTACCTAAAAGACTAGATCCAATATAGCCCCGCATACTTAAGCGTCTGCCATTTTGAGTAACTTTGGCTTTACCTTTATATATTTTTCCATTTGTCACATCTAAGGCATAACCCTGAATATATTCACCATATTTTGTTGAGGGCTTTAAATTCCAAATCACTTTACTGCCTAGCAATGGTTTATTTTTAAAAGGTTCAGGGCATTTAGAACAAACTGAATTTTGACCTAAATTTTCATCTAATATCTTAATGTTTGTACCTGAAATGGTGCGATCTGATTCTTCTTTAAATTCTACGATTGCCTTTAATTTTCCTGTTCCCGACTCAAGCACCAACCATTTTCCAATAATAGGTTGCTCGGCAAATAGTGATGTAGAAAATAAAAAAATACAGGAAATGAGCATTTTAATGGACAAGTTGGAATTCATATTCATTCCTTGAATAAAATATAAAAAATAGAATTAATTGGTTGTGTTTTAAATTGATAACAGTCGTTAAAATTATTTTTAACGCTAATATATGCCTCTATCAATGTTGCCAAATCTTTATTTGGCCTACCTTTAATGAGTTAATTTAGTTTTTGTTGTGATTTGTTAATGGTGAATGAGTGCCATTTTATATTGCATCTGTGCCAAAAAAGCATTATTTCAGTATTCTGATATTGTCTATTTTTAATACTTGAATATCATTTCCTAATCATTTTAGGAGATAAAAATGAGTTCAAAAATTAAATTAAGGATTTTACATAGCGGTTCAACGATTGTGGATGGTTCTACTATTTTTGCCCCTGAAAAAATGCCGAAGTTTCCCAAATTGGCAATGTTGGGCATTATGCGAACGGATCGCGATAAACTTGAAATTCCTGTAACAGCCTATTTGATTGAACATCCGAAAGGAAAAATTCTGATTGATACTGGGTTTCATAAAGATGTTCGACTGCATCCAGTCAAGAATTTAACTCTGATTCATTATTTAGTGAATAAACCATTACAAAGTCGTGGGCAAGCAGTTGATGAAATGTTGGCAGAACTTGGGATTCAGCCTGAAAACCTTGACTACGTTATACTCACACATTTACATACTGACCATGCAGGGGGTGTTAAACAATTCAAGCATGCAAAAAAGATTTTGGTGAATGATCGAGAGTTGGCTTATGCGCAGAAAAATAAACTCGAATTTGTGGCGAGTTTATGGGAAGGTGTTCCCTTAGAAACATTTAAATTTGATCGCTCAGATATCGGTCCTGCCAATGAATCTTATGATTTATTTGGAGATGGAACGATTCAGTTGGTTTACCTGCCCGGTCATACCCCTGGATTGACAGGTATACTCATTCAAAACAATGGCAAGTGCTTATTGTTAACCTCAGATTGCGGTTATGCCAGAAAATCTTGGGAGCAAATGATCTTGCCTGGGGTGATGGCTGATCGTGAAAATACCATCAAATCTCTCAAATGGATTCAACAATTATCTCAACAAAAGGATTGTATAGACTGTCTAGCAACTCATGAAATGGAGTTAGACGCGATGATACTTGAGATTTAGAGAGAATATATTTGATTTAAAGTCTTAAACAGTATGGATTTTTAGTATGTACTTTAAATTAAATTTCAGTAAAGAGTCATAAGAAAATATACGAATAAATAAAATATAAAGGTGTTCTAATGATAATAGGATCATTAAAGTGAGAGCACCTTTAGGTGCTCTACTTTAGGATTTAGTTACAATACGATATTATTTTTGCGTTGATTGGAATATCTACTGTAGAAAAATATTGAGAGACCAATGATATATAAACACATTGAAAGTAAGAGCAAAGAAATCCCAGCAGCATAAAGTAGCCATGCTGCATAAATTACAGCGACTATTGCGATCAAGATATGTTTAGTTCGTCTATTTCTCCATGACTCTTTCAAATAAAAAGCTGAGACTAAAAAGTAGGGAAGTAAAATCATCACAGAAGAAATTAGTAATAACTGCGTATAGTTTTTATTGAAAAAATAAACAGAAATTAGTGCAATTTGTACAACTATTGATGTTAACCATAATGATGCAATTGGTACATTATTTTGATTCGTTTTTAAAAAGACCTGTGGGAATGCTTTATTTTTTGCTGCAAGAAAGGGAATTTCTGTGGCAAAAAGTGTCCAACTTAGATAAGACGAACTGACTGAAATTATCAATCCTAAGGTAATAATAATAGTCCCGGGCAGCCCAATCAATTGCTCTAAAATAGTGGCCATTGATGGGTTATGCATATTTGCTATGTCCGCACGATTTGCCACACCATAGGACAATACCGTAACCAATACATAGAAACTTAATGCGAGTAATACTCCAAATACAGTAGCACGACCAATGTCATTTCTGTTTTTGGCGCGAGAAGATAAAACAACAGCACCTTCAATACCTGTAAAAACCCACAATGTAATTAGCATCAGATTTCTGACTTGTTCCCATACGGGCATCTGTAAAGAAAAATCAAAATAATTGGATGTGAATAAATCTAGCTTAAATGCAATATATGTGAAGACGATGAATATTAAAATAGGAACTGTTTTAGCGATGGTTGCAATTAAATTGACTACGGAAGCTTCTTTAATTCCTCTGCTAACTAACCAATGAACTAACCATACAAATATTGAAGAACCAATAAGTGCATAGATCGTGTTACCTTCACCAAAATAGACATGTTGGGGGCTGTCGGTAAACATACCTACGCCAGAGAATGCAATAACAACATAGCCAACAATGCCAATAGTCGTACACAACCAATAGCCCCATGCGGAGCAAAAACCGATGAGCTCACCGAAACCCTCACGTGCATAATTATAAATTCCGCCATCTAAATCTGGTCGTTGCCGAGTTAGATAGAGTAGTGCAAATGCAAGAAACAGGATTCCAATGCCCGTAATGAGCCAAGCAATAATTAAAGCTTGTCCATTGGCAACTAATGCCATATTTTGAGGCAAACTAAACACGCCAGAACCAACCATTGAGCTAAAAACAAGGGCTGTTAAGGACAGTAAGCCAATTTTAGATGTCGACATGAAAATTATTTACTATTTAAAAAATTTTGAAAGTTCTGCAATATGTTCTGGACCGATACCACAACAGCCACCCAATAGCGTTGCTCCAGCTTCTTGCCACTCCTGAGCAAATTTTAAATACAATGCTGGATTTAAATCGGCACGAACTTCATCTAAACCATCATTTGCAGTTGCTTCACTATTTTGTGGAGGAAAAGCATTCGCATAAGCACCAATTTCGACACCATTTGGTAATAAGGGTTTAATCGCAACGATTGCTTGGAGAATGACTTCAGGCTGGCAACAGTTAAAAAGTACAGCTTTGGCTCCTAGGCGTGTAATCGTGTCAGCAGCTTGTTGAATACTTTCACCTGATCTTAATCGTGGCTGTTCAAGTTGAACTTCATCTTGTAAGGTAAATGAAACCCAGAAATCACGTTGATCTTTAGGTAATAAAGCGTGAACAGTTTCAACTTCCTTTAAGCAAGATTGTGTTTCAGCTAACCAGAAATCCACATGCGGCGCTAGCGTTTCTATGATGGGTTTTGCAAGTTTTTCTGCTTCATTTTCCTGAAATAAATCAGCACGATATGAACCAAATAAAGGAGGGAGACATCCTGCAATTAAAACCTTTTTTCTGCTTTCTTCAACAGCTGTTTTGGCCTGCATAACAGCAATATTGACCAAATCTTTTACTTCAGCATCAAAGCGTTCTTGACCAATATGAAATGGAACGACAGCATAATTGTTTGTTGTAATGACTTCCGCACCAGCGCGGATAAAATCTAAATGAACCTCTTTAACAATTTCAGGTGCTTCAGTTAAAGCAAGTGCTGACCATTCAGGTTGTCTAAAGGGAGCACCTCTGCGAGCAAGTTCACGTCCAAAGCCGCCATCTAAAATTTTCATATCTTTAGTTTATCATTTAAAAGAGACAGCCATTATAGTTAACTAAGAAAGGGGATTATGGATTTAAAAGTAAATAAATTATATTTTTTTTGATTATAGTAAATTAAATTTTTTTATATATTTAAAATGTTTATAAATTAGATTCTGCATATTTTTAATTGCTTAAAAACCAATCACCAACTTATAAGGAGCCTCATTCTAAAAATAATTCTTTTCGGAGCTATAGTCCACTGATGAACATGATTGATGTAATTATATTTTACATTAAATCAATACATTGTCATTTTATATCTTAGATAGATGTCAAAAAGGCAACAATTAAGATTAAACAAGAGCAATCGTTCAAAAATGATACATGGATGGTTATTTATACTAGATATTGGTGGGTTGTATAAAAAAAGTACGATTATTTAAGAAAATTGCGTCTTTTTTTTAGCTGGATCGTCTTATAAAGCTTAGAACATATTTTAAATTAGCGAAGTTTAATTTTTATTAAGCGCTGGATGACCCGACCAATGCCACAGTTTTTATATTGGAATTCCATAAAACCATTTGCTTTGACTGCTACAGTGCTAGCTGTTACAAGTTTGATGAACACACAAATTTATGCGGTGAGTGAAAATACAGCCAGTTATTATCAAGTTCAAACAGGCTCACTAACTCAAGCACTCAATAATGTTGCACAACAAGCCAATATCTCGGTGTTATTTGATCCTGCTAGAACCAATCTGTATCAAGTAAAAACCATCCAAGGAAAATATACCTTAGATCAACTTTTTGCACGTTTAATTCAAAATACACCATTCAAATTACAAAAATCAGTATCGGGCTACATATTGATTGAGATGCCTGATACGAAAAATTTGGCTGGAGTAGAATCTAAAAAAACAGATTTAAATCAATCTGTTTTATCAAATATGGCTATGGATAATCAGACTTATCAAATGCCTGCTATCGTATTAGAAGCGGAAAAAGAAGATACAGTTAAATTTGGACAAAGTGTACTGAATCAAAAAGCAATTGACCGATACCAAGCCAATAATGTCGCACAATTATTAGATAATATGCCAAGTGTTGGTTCGGCTGGATCACCACGACCAGGTGGGCAGACGATCAATATTCTAGGGCGAGGTGGGGTTGCAGATGTGCCCATTACTCTCGATGACTCTGTTAAGAGTTTTGACAAATACCGACAGGGCTCAGTTTTTATTGAGCCTGAAATTTTAAAGAAAATAACAGTAGACAAAGGACCTCACAATGTTGAGGTTGGAAATGGTGGTTTTGGTGGCAAGGTGACATTGGAAACAAAAGATCCCAGTGATTTGCTCGGTGCAAATAAAAATGTAGGTGCTTTTGTAAAATATTCACGTTTTTCCAATAATAGCCAGAACACGTATACTGGCGCAGTTTACGGCAAAATGAAGAATGGTTTGGTTGATGGTTTGTTTTACTATACAAACCGAGACAGTAGTGATGTAAAACGTCCAGATGGCAGCAAATTTTTATATTCTGCACAAGAGCAGGACACCTACTTAGCGAAACTCAACTTTTATCCAGCCGATGGACATAAAATTTCGTTAAATGCCATGCGTAGCGGTCATGAGGGGTGGGAACCATTTGCTGCAATGCGTGACCAAGATGCAGTGCCGAGCCAAGCAGATATTGATAAATATGGTTATGATGAAGCATGGAAGCGTCGTTTAGTTTATCGAGACCAAAAGGATACCAGTTACTCAGCTGCGTACGAATTCAATCCAGAATTTAATCCCTTTATTAACTTTAAAGCAGTTGCTTCATACTCAAAGACATTTCAGCATGACCAACGACTACCAAGCGTGAATGGCTCCGCTGCACTGTTAGGTAATGAAAGTTGGGTCAACTATACAAATACAGCATTAAAAGTAAGTAATATCAGTGATATAAAATCAAAATATGGTGACCACAAATTAAAAATCGGTACGCAATACCAGAAAATGGAACAAAATTCTTTGATTTTTGATAAGAGTAATGCGTCTAAACCTGATTACAATTTTGGCTATTATGAACCCAATTATATGCCTGCTGGTGATCAACAGATGCTGAGTGCTTTTGTTGAGGACCAATATCAATTTAATAATATTATTATTACACCATCCTTGCGCTATGATCATATCGTAAATAATGGGAAACCAAACCGCGCATCAAGATATAACAATCCTCTTGCGGGACATGATTACTCAAGTAAAACCTATACAGGCTGGTCTCCTCGTTTAGCAATGTCTTGGGCTCAAACAGATCAACTTACTTGGTTTGCAAATGTCAGCAAAACATGGCGTGCGCCTCGGGTGGATGAGCAATATTATGTGCAGTCGGCAGCAACAAGCGTTCCCTCCACCAGCCCTTATTTACGCCCAGAAAAAATGCTTGCAGTACGTATTGGAAATGAAATGAATTTTGATGATCTGTTGAGTAACGATGACCATCTACAAGTTCGTTTAACCTATCACCACAACCGTGGCTCAGATGAAATATTTAGAAACCGCTCAACTTTTTGTCAAGCCCAAGCTGAAAACCAAGCCAATACTGGTTCTGGAAGCATAAGTGATTGTAATGGCAATTATCATCACGGCTTCTACCGAAATGTCACAGATTACACGATTCAAGCCTATGAAGCCGAATTGTTCTATAATCAACCGACTTGGTTTGCAGGGTTTACTTATTCATATATTCGAGGAGAACGTGATAACTCTCCAGTAAATCCATGGTTTGATGAAAAAACATGGATGACAGACATCCCGCCTAAAAAAGCAACCGCAACTTTAGGGGTAAATGTTCCAGAACATCATTTAACCATGGGGTGGAGGGGCATTTTCGTTGATGCACAGGACAGAAGCTTATCTGATAATGATAAGTCGATTGCTGCATCATCTTTCTCTTTGCCCAAAACAAAAGGGTACTCACTGCATAGTGTATATGCAGATTGGCAGCCCCTTGGTGAGAAAGGGCCTGTATTAAATTTCTCGATAGATAATTTATTTAATCGTGATTACAAAATGTATCTTGGTGAATACATGACAGGTACAGGACGGGATTATAAGCTAAGTATTTCTCAGAAGTTCTGATTGATATCAACAGTATAGAAACCAACTGAAATCTTATATATTTCTTCAATAGCCTTCAAAAGAAGGCTATTTTTAAGATGGATGCATGCGTATTGCATATTCTGGCATGTATATTTTGGGGTAGCTATTTTATGTAAATAAAGCGAATGACAAAACATAGCGATGGTATCTATACAATCCGATCCTTTTCCAGTAATTTTACTATGGTATGAAAAATGCTAAGAATAAAATGACTCAAAAAGGATGACCTATGAAAAAAACAGTTTCAGCTTTAACACTTAGTTTAAGCCTATTACTCCCATGCGTAGCATTTGCCAAAAATAGTGTAGTTGTTGTGGCCACTGGTGGAACAATTGCAGGTGCAGGTGCAAGTTCAACCAACAGTGCAACGTATACCGCAGCAAAAGTTCCTGTGGATGCATTATTAAATGCAGTTCCTCAAATTCAAAACTTAGCCAATGTGACTGGTGTACAGGCGATGCAAGTTGCATCAGAAAGTATTACCGATAAAGAGTTATTATCTCTTGCACGGCAAGTTAATGATTTACTTAAAAAACCCGATGTAAATGGTGTGGTGATTACGCACGGAACGGACACGCTAGAAGAAACGGCTTTCTTTTTAAATTTAGTGATTCATTCAGACAAGCCAATTGTATTGGTTGGGTCAATGCGCCCAAGTACAGCGCTGTCTGCTGATGGCCCACTTAACCTTTATAGTGCAGTTGCACTTGCTGCCGATGATAGTGCAAAAGGAAAAGGCACTTTTGTGCTGATGAATGACGATATTTTCGCAGCACGTGATGTTTCAAAAACAATTAATATCCATACCAATGCATTTGCGAGCCAATGGGGTGCACTCGGCACCTTAGTTGAAGGTAAACCTTACTGGTTTAGAAGCACTACGAAGCGTCATAATACAAGCTCCGAATTTAATATTGAGAATATTAAAGGCGATAGTTTGCCACTCGTACAAATTGTTTATGGCTCTGGCAATATGTTACCTGATGCATACACCGCTTATGCTAAAGCTGGAGCGAAAGCCATCATTCATGCTGGGACAGGGAATGGGTCGGTAGCGAACTATATTGTTCCAACTCTAACCGAGTTGCAGAAACAAGGTGTTCAAATTATACGTTCATCTCGTGTACCGCAAGGTTTTGTGCTTAGAAATGCAGAGCAGCCAGATGACAAATATGGCTGGGTTGTTGCACATGACCTTAACCCACAAAAAGCCAAATTACTTGCAGCCCTTGCTTTAACAAAAACGAAAGATGCAAAAGAAATCCAACGTATTTTTTGGGAATATTAAGACCGAGAAATATGTTCTAATATTAAATTAAACATTTTAAAGAGGCACCTTATTTGGTGCTTCTTTTATTTGCAAATATATGTGCTTTTTTAAAATTACATTAAGCCATAATGGTGGCGATACATGGAAGGAGACTGACCATTCCAACTGATAAATGCGCGCGTAAAAGCACTTTGTTCTGCATAGCCTAACATGAGTGCAATTTCTGCTAATGATAGCGTTTGGTCTTGAAGATAGGTTTTAGCTAATACAAAACGTGTGTCTGCGAGCAATGCCCTATAGCGAAAACCTTGTTCATCTAGCCGTCTATAGAACGTTCGCAGAGATAAATCTAATTGATGTGCAATATCTTCAGCACTACATCGGTTTTCCTCTATACCCGTTTTAATCGCAAGTTTGACTTGAGTGAGAAAGTCATTGCGTACAGAAGCATCATATTGTCCAGAGAAGTCAAGTAGCAACGCAGCAGCCTGTCGGTCATACAGGCTTCGAAGATAAGGATCACTGGTACTAATTTTCATTGCATATAAAGCGCGAGGTAGGGTAATCCCAACCGCATGGGTTCCAAATTTCACAGGGCAACCAGCCAAAATTTCATAAATTTTAGAATCACTATCAGGCATATAAGGCAGTTCAACACATATCGGTGCAATATCACGTCCGATTAATGCCTGATAGAAACTAATAAATACCATGACACCAAACTCTCCCCAAATGCCACGGGTACTTGGGTCATTATGCCACCAGCGCATAGTGATTTCATGATCTGTTAATGCTAAAGAAATCTTGAGCTCTGAATCGACTAAAGTTTGATGATGGTGATAACGACCTAATGCTTGTCCTAAGCTTGAGCAGGTTACCCCCATATAACCGATCATTCCAAAATGTTCTGGCTTTAGACTTCGTCCAATGCGGAAACCCAGCGCTGGTTTTGGGTAGCGTGTTTGAATAATGTCTAATACATTGAGAAAGTCGTCTTTGGGCATGCGCCATGCGTAGCGCTCTTTGAGCTGTTCAATTTGAGCAATAAGAGTTGCATCCTGATAAGCATTGCAACTCAGATAAACCAGTAAGGTATTCAGAAAACTAGAAGAAACGAAGTTTTTTGACATATTTGTATTTTTACACGCTCTTTGGCACAAAATGTCAAATCGGTGCCTTTTTGTCAATACACCTTTTGCAGGCGGCATTAATATTTTAAGGGTTTAAATGGATGACAGTAGGTATTGCAAGATGGCATATATAATTACGGATGCATGTATTGGTGCAAAACACACGGGATGTGTAGATGTATGTCCTGTAAATGCGTTTCGTGAGGGCGATGAAATGCTATTTATCGACCCAGATGTGTGTATCAGTTGTAATGCCTGTTTGACCGAATGTCCTACACATGCAATTTATCCCGAAGCATCCGTCCCTAAAGATCAAATTCAATATATTCAAATCAATGCCATTGAATCTAAGCGTCATCCGATCATTACTGAACGTAAAGTGGATGCTGAACATCGAATAGCAGAAGCAATTGCGACTCAAAAGTCCACATTATCAAACAAGCGTTTTGCCATTATTGGTGCAGGACCTTCAGGTTTTTTTGCCAGTGAAGCTTTACTCAAGCAGTATCCTGAGGCAACGGTTGATCTGATTGAAAAATTACCGACACCTTTTGGATTGGTACGCTTTGGTGTTGCTCCTGATCATCCTGAAATCAAATCTGTTACGGAAAACTTTACGCGGCTTTTCCAACAGTATTCAAATTTAAAATTCTACGGCAATGTTGAAGTTGGTAAAGATATTGATCGAGATATTTTGCTAAAAAATTATGATGCCGTGATTTATACCACAGGTGGGTCATCCAGTAAGCCTTTAGCAATTCAAGGTGGTTCAGTCACAGGTGTTTATGGTTCTGCGGCGTTTGTTGGTTGGTATAATGGTCATCCTGAGCAAATAAATCTAGCACCGCAGTTAAAGCATCCGCATATCTCTATCATTGGCATGGGAAATGTCGCACTGGATATTGCGCGTATTGTATGCCTACCTGTTGAAGAGTTACATCAAACAGATATTGCTGATCATGCTTTGCAAATGATTGCTGAAAGTGGCATTAAAAATGTCAATATTATTGCACGTAAAGGTCCTGCGCAGGCGGCATTTACGCCCAAAGAGTTACGCCAATTAATTGATCATCAAGGCATTCGTCTTGAGGTTAATCCTCAAGATCTTGATTTAGATCCAGCAATTGAGGTGATGTTGGATCTGCCAGAACATAGTGAAGCCAAAGAAAATATGATTTTGCTGCGTAGCATTCTCAAACGAGAGGTTCAAGCAGAGAAAACCATCCGTTTCATTTTCAATGCCAACCCAGAAGCCGTGATACATACTGATCAAGGCGTACAAGGTTTAAGTATTAGGATGAATAAAGTCACTTTAGACGCTGAACAAAACCTTATTGTTGAATCTACTGGAGAAAGTCAGACACTGGAAACTGGTCTGATTGTGACTGCGACAGGGTATCAGGGCAAAGCAATACAGGGCTTAAAATTTGATGAGGTGCGTGGCACCATTGCACATTACGAAGGCCGCGCGCTACTGTCCAATGGTGATTTATCAGAAAAAGAATATGTTGCTGGTTGGATTAAGCGTGGTGCTAGTGGTGTGATTGGAACCAATAAGCAATGTGCTGTGCATACGGTAAAAACGCTTGTGGCTGATTTATATAGCAAGGACTTAAAATCTGAGGACTTAGAAGTTAAGAGCTTAGAAACTAAGAGCTTAGAAACTAAGGACTTAGTGCTTGGAAGTTTGGAGCATCCCAGCAGTGAAACACAGGCAATGGAGGTCATGTCACTTAAAAAGTATTTGAGTCAGAACAAGATCAACTTTTTTACATTTGCAGACTGGATTGCTGTAGACATACAAGAACTAAAACTGGGTCGTTCAGTGGGTCGTCCACGCCGTAAGTTGATTGATTTGCAAGAGATGATTCACGTGCAATCGACGAATCGAGAACAGATTGCTAAAGCCAACACGAATAATGACGTCGTTGCAACAATCAAAGTTTACGATGCTTCAAAGCCGATTCAGACACATCATCGTACATGTACATTATGTGAGGCGATGTGCGGCATTGTGGTCAAATATCAAGGTGAAAAGATTATTTCGATTGCGGGTGACCCACAAGATACACATAGTGATGGGCATATCTGTCCGAAAGGATATGCCCTACAAGATCTACATAATGATCCCGATCGTTTGAAAACCCCGAAAAAACGCATTGGTGACCAATGGGTAGATATAGATTGGGAGGATGCGCTTGAAGAAGTCGCACAGCGCCTTGTGGATGTTCAGAAAAAACATGGTAATGATGCTGTCGCGGGCTACTGGGGCAATCCAACCTCACATAATATTGAAGTCATGATGAACATTGGACCCTTTAAAAAAGTACTGGCATCAAAAAATATGTATTCAGCCTCAAGCCTAGATCAGATGCCACATATGTTGACGTCATATTTGATGTATGGCCATAGCATGAATTTTACGATCCCAGATATTGATCGCACAGACTATATGCTCATGCTTGGTGCAAACCCTGCTGCATCCAATGGGAGCTTGATGACTGCAGGTGATATTTTAGGACGGCTGGATCGTATTAAGACACGCGGTGGAAAATTGGTATTGATTGATCCACGGCGTACAGAATCTGCCCGATACGCCAGTGAACATCATTTTATTAAACCTGGTAGTGATGCACTTTTTTTACTTGGCTTAATTCAGGTTATTTTTGCTAAAGGCTTGGTTCAAGTCCAGTCAAGACTGCCACTCAATGGAAAAATTGAAGATATTCAAAATTTAGTCAGTAGTATTCCACTGACTACAATTGCTGAGCTAACACATATTCCTGTCACCGAAATCGAACGTATCGCTGTAGAGTTTGCAAGTGCGGAAAAATCTGTGTGTTATGGTCGAATGGGGATTGCAGCTCAAGAGTTTGGTGCACTCAATCATTGGCTCATTCAGCTTCTTAATATCATCACAGGGAATTTAGATCGGGCAGGTGGAATGATGTTTACAACGCCAGCAATTGATATGACAGATATTGCAGGTCGAGGTAGTTTTGCTAGTTTTCATAGTCGTGTACGCAAACTCCCCGAATTTAATCGTGAACTTCCTTCCGCAACTTTGGCGGATGAAATGCTGACACCGGGAGAAGGTCAGGTCAAAGCATTTGTGGTGACTGCTGGGAACCCCGTGATTTCTACGCCGAATGGTGCCCGTTTGGAGCAGGCTTTGGCGAATCTTGAGTTTATGGTCGCCATTGATTTCTATATGAATGAGACAACAAAGTATGCCGATATTATTCTGCCGCCATGTGGACCATTTGAACATGCGCTATATGATTTAGTGTTTACCAATTTGGCTGTTCGTAATGTCACTCGATATTCTGAACCACTGTTTAAGAAAAAAAGTTTTATGCGCTCAGATGCACAAATTTATATTGCTCTCACACATCGCATGGAAGAATTAAAGGCAAGAAAGCAAACTACGATCACCAAGTTGAAAATGAAACCAATGCATCAGATTAAATCGCTGATGACAATCGAACGTGTGATTGATTTGGGCTTGCGACATGGCCGTTATGGTGGTGGATTTAAAAGTTTTATCACAGGCGAAGGTCTTACTTTGGAAAAGCTAAAAAAATATAAACATGGTATGGACTTAGGGCCTTTAGAGCCACGTATTCCCAATAAATTGTTTACGAAAGATAAAAAAATCCAACTTTTCCCAAAGCAATTTTTGGATGATCTCGGCCGACTACACGACTACGTCAAAAGACATGAACATCTTCAAAAATTGACACTCATTGGTCGACGCGACTTACGTACCAATAATTCATGGATGCATAACAGTCAGCGCTTGGTAAAAGGTAAAAACCGTTGCGATTTATTTATTCACCCACAAACAGCAAATGACTATCGCATTACTCAGGGCGAGCAAGTGTATATTTGCAGTGAAGTTGGTGCTTTAAGAGTCACCGTTGCAATTACTGAAGATATTATGCCAAATGTAGTGAGTCTACCGCACGGTTGGGGACATCATCGCAAAGGCATGCAGCTCTCAGTTGCTTCATCTAATCCGGGTATTAGCGTCAACGACATCACAGATCACCAATTCATTGATGCTTTGTCGGGCAATGCTGCACTTAATGGCATTCCAGTTGAATTGCAGAAGATATTTTAAATACAAAAACGATAAAAGAGCATTTGAGTTTATTTGAATAAAGATTGCAATGATGTTGATAATTCATGTAAAAAATAAGACCTTAGATGGAGATCCATAGAGTGAAAACAGGATGTCCTTTAGACTTGTATATTGTTGTCGTTTATGACTAAAAAAGATGCTATACATCTGATTTTTAGATGTTTTATATACGGTTCATAAAGTGAATAGGAACATATTATGTTGAATGCGAATAAACGTGCAATTGTAGTTGGTGCTTCAAGAGGGATTGGTTTAGGCTTAGTTCGTGAATTACTGAATCAGCATTGGGAAGTTATAGCGACCATTCGAGATATAAACCAAGTCTCTACAGAATTGAATCAATTGCTCACTGAGTTTGCAGACAAGCTTGAACTGGTCGAACTGGATTTAAACCATGTGCAAACAGTTGAGTCTTTAACCCGCCAATATCATGAAAAATCAATCAATTTACTGTTGGTTTCGGCGGGTGTTTTAGGGCCGGAACATCAACATGTTGAGAGTTGTACACCAAATGAAATTTCTCATCTATTTTGGGTAAATAGCATTGCGCCTGTGACAGTTGCGAGAAAACTTCTTCCTTTAATGGCTGAAAAGAGTGTGATTGCATTTATGAGCTCTCGTATGGGAAGTGTAACTTTAAACGATGATGGAAATATGGAACTGTATCGTGCGAGCAAGGCGGCTTTGAATAGTCTTACACGTGGCTTTGCAGTAAATGAAGCCATTCCTGCTCAGATTGGTGTACTCAATTTACACCCTGGTTGGGTTCAAACTGAAATGGGCGGAAGTCATGCTCCTATCAGTGTGAAACAAAGTACCACGGGCATGGTTGCTGTGATTGAAAATTTTATGGGTAAAAACGAACAGCGATTTGTCGACTTTCAGGGCAATGAAATTGAGTGGTAATAGCACAGCCTAAATAATGAAATGCAGTTTCGCTTCTATTGAGGGACTGCATATTGTTTTTATTTCAAATAAGATCACAATATTTTAAACAGTGCGATAACCATTCAAAAATAGGTGCACTGTATTTTGCACGTTTTCGTGCAATAGCTCTGTATTTGGTAAATAAGACTCATCTCGAAGCAAATAATAATGTCCAAAAACACACAACTGAATAAATTGAATGGTTGCCATCCCGAGATTTTTAATATGATATCCTTTCTGTTGATTGAGTTTAGCTAAGAATTCTTCGACAGGTTGACGGCTTTGCATCATCAGGGCGTTGATCATATCTGATAATTCTTGAATCCGTTGTACTTCAGGAATTGTCATCCGTAGTAACCGTATATTCTCCAAAGAAAACCAGCGTGTCGCAATAAACATACCCAGTTCATATAAACTTTCGGCATCCACTGTCTTATTTCTAGACCAATCACGAATATCAGCTATATATTGTTCCACCCCTGCTTGAATCACAGCAATAAATAAGTTGGTTTTATTTTGATATTGTCTATAAATCGTCAGTTTGGAAACCTGTGCTTTTTTAGCGATTCCTTCAATACTACTGGCTTGGAAACCATGTTCTAAAAAATAAACAGAGGCGATATTTAATAAGTGTTCATGCAATGCCTCAGAATCTTGTCGTGTCGGGCGTCCCGTCAATACCTTTTTTAATTTTGTACAATCATTTGTCATCTAGCTGGCTTTTTGATATGTCGTCTAAAGGTTCTATTAAAAAGACAATTAAAAGAATAATCAATCTCTGTTCGTATAATCATTCAACAAAACTATATATGAACAATGAATAACATTATCCCGATTAATTATTTTTGATTTAAAACTATTTCTCTTATTTTAAAAACATAAGTGAACGATATCGTTTACTTAAATTCTTATTATCAAATATCAAAAAACGATCAAGAAATTTGAAAATTTGTAATTTAAGTAAGCTCAATTATGTGAGAAAAATATGAGTGAATCAAAGCGACAAATAAAATTAGGGGCATTTTTACAGAGTGTGGGGCATCATCTAGCTGCTTGGCGACATCCAGAGGTGAATCCTGAAGACGTGACAAGCCTAGAACATTTAAAGAATTTGGCAAAAATTGCAGAGCAGGGCAAATTTGATGCTATTTTTTTTGCAGATGGTCTAGGTTGGCCACAAGCTGCACCGCATTTATTGGCTAAAGGAGCGCCTGCATACTATTGGGAACCTCTAACTGTTTTATCGGTACTGTCTCAAGTCACTGAGAAAATTGGCTTAATTAGCACGATCTCAACTTCATACTTAGCACCGTTCCATTTAGCCCGTTTATTTGCGTCTTTGGATCACATTAGCCATGGGCGCACAGGTTGGAATTTAGTGACTTCAGGCACTGACTTTGAAGCTAAAAATTTTAATTTAACTGAGCAAAACAAACATACAGAACGCTATTTACGTGCACGTGAATATGTCGATGTGGTCAAAGGTTTATGGGATAGTTTTGATGATGATGCCTATATATTTGACCAAACATCAGGTAATTTTTTTGATGCAAGCAAATTGCATTATCTCAATTATCAAGGTGAGTTTTATTCAGTTGCAGGACCATTACAATCTGCACGACCAGTACAAGGTTATCCTGTCATTGTGCAAGCAGGTTCCTCGGAAGATGGCCGCCACCTAGCAGCAGAGACTGCTGAAGTCGTGTTTACAGCACAGCAAACTTTAGAAGGTGCTCAGGCTTTTTATCAAGATATCAAAGCACGCGCGGCTGCTTTTGGTCGGGATCCAGACAGTATTAAAGTCATGCCAGGTATCATGCCAATTGTTGCAGAAACGTATGAGCAAGCTCTGGAAAAATTTGAACAATTACAATCTTTAATTGATCCAGTTGTCGGTGTTGGTTTGCTGTCTGCATTTTTAGGCAATATTGACTGGGAAAAATATTCTTTGGATGATCCTGTGCCTGATTTTCCCGTGACAGAAGGTTGGCAGAGCCGTCAGCAATTATTGCTTGATTTAGCCCGTGCAGAAAATTTAACCATTCGCCAGCTCTATAAAAAAGTCGCAGGGGCGAGAGGTCATAAAATTTTGATTGGCACACCAGTTCAAGTTGCAGATGAGCTTGAGCATTGGTTTAACAATGGTGCAGCCGATGGTTTTAATATTCTAGCTCCGACATTTCCGATTGGTTTAACCGACTTTGTCGAACAGGTGATTCCTGAGTTACAGCGCCGTGGCCTGTTTAGACAAGAATATGAAGGTACTACCTTACGTGAACACTTAGGTTTAACCCGTCCACGGAGCCAATATCATGACGCAGCTTGACCTTAAACATGTGGACGTAGAACCCGCCGAATTTGCTAAAGTTGAGCAACCCACTCTCGACTATTTGTTTGGACGCAAGGTCACAGCGAAAGTCTTTTTTCTACTATGTTTATTGATGGTTTTTGACTTTGCTGATCGGATGATTATTGCCAGTATTTTGCCATATATACAAAAAGACTGGGGTATTAGTGATGCACAGGCAGGTTTACTGAGTTCTATTTTGACTTTGGGCATGGTTTTGTTTGCTTTTCCAGTATCCATGCTAATTGAACGCTATGGCCGTATTAAAGTTGCCAGTTTGATGGGAATATTCTGGGGTATTGCGTCTGCTTTAGGTGCATTCAGCTCTAGCTTTTCTCAGTTAGCTACCACACGCTTATTTGTGGGTATCGGTGAAGCGGCGTATGCCCCAGCTTCATACTCGTGGATAAGTACCGCATTTCCACGCCGTCGATTACAACTAGCACTCGGTATCTTTTCTGCCAGTCAACCGATTGGTATGGCGGTCGGTATTGCCTTCGGTGGCTATGTGGCACAGCATTATGGTTGGAGACATGCGTTAGGGTTGCTCGCAATGCCAGGAATAGTTGTTGCATTTCTGTTGTATCGTGGCCGTGATTATCAAAGTGTTTTAGTTCATGAACATGTTGTACAAACCAAGCAGGCTCAATCTGGAACGTCTCATTCAGAAATATCTTTAGCTTCTTCTGTGCCGTCTCGCTGGACCTTGATCAAGCAGAATTGGAACGCGATTCGGCACACGCCTTCGTTGTTACTCACTTATGTCACTATGGCGGTCGTTACCTTACAGTGGATTCCTGTGGTGTTCTTTTTGCCAAGTTATTTACACCGTGTGCATCATTTAGAATTGGCGCAAGCTTCGCTCATGACCAGTGCATTTTTACTGGTGGGTATTCTTACTTTACCGCTCGGTGGTTGGGTTTTAGATCACCTGACACAACGTTTTTTTAAAGCAAAATTCTATGTTTCACTGGTTGGCTATGCTTTAGCTACAGTATTTTATGCAATTGCTTTTGGATTTTTGACAGATTTAAAACTGCAATTTGGTCTGATCGTTTTAGCAGGGGCAGTTTTAAGTTTTTGCAGTTCTGGCCCATTGAGCTTGACCCAAGAGTTAGTTCCTGTCTCTGCCCGGACTTTGTCAGGAACAACTTCTGTGATGACGATCCACTTATTAGGTTCAATCCCGGGGCCATTTATTGCTGGTTTGATTTCTGATGCCTATGGCATCTCTGCTGCACTTACAGTGCTTCCAATCATCAGTGGAATAGTTGCACTAGGGTTATTGGTCGCTGCTTTGTATTTTTATCCAAAAGACATTGCCAAAGTTAAGCACAGTCATTTCGGGGTCTTAAAACAATGAGTGTCGAAATATTATTTTTCTTCAACTATTCAATTGAACGGTTACAAAAGCACATACAACTTGAGCGATGTTGATTCGCTTAGATACTCAAAAAACGTTATTGGATCATTTAAATATTATTTTTCAATCGAAAAGTAAGAGCCGTTTTTGACTTTTTAAATGGCCCATTTTCGCAGTACATGCACTTAAAACACAATTTTTTCGGGGTAAATCATGAGTTTAAACACATTGAAAGTAGCAGGATTTCGCGTGGTCGCATCAAGACCATTTATATTCACCACACTGTCTGTTGCAATCGCGGCAGCATCACAATGCCTTTATGCAGAAGAATCACAGACTGACATTGAACATCTAAAAGCCAGTGAGCAAAATGTAGATGCGATTCAGCTTGAAACAGTTACAGTTACTGCCCGTAGACGGGTGGAAAGTGAACAAAAAGTTCCAGCACCGATTACCGTGCTGAAAGGTAAACAGCTTGAAGAAGCCAAGATTTATCAGGTACAAGATTTACAACAACAACTGCCTAACTTCACCTCACAATTTATTCATGCGCGACAATCTAGTGTGGCTGTGCGAGGGATTGGCAATAATACTGCCAATGAAGGCTTGGAAGGCAGTGTAGGGATTTACTTGGATAATGTTTATTTAGGGCGACCGGGACAAGCGGTATTTGACCTATTAGATATTGAACAAATTGATTTACTGCGTGGGCCACAAGGAACTCTATTTGGTAAAAACACCACAGCAGGAGTTTTAAATATTACATCGAAGCAACCCATTTTTGATCGAGAAGGGAGTGCTGAAATTTCGGTAGGTGAGCGTGGCTATAAACAAGCGAAGGCGACGATCAACCAACCTTTGTCTGATACTGTAGCTGTTCGATTATCGGCTTATGGAACCCATGATGATGGTTGGGTTGAAAATACTCATACAGGTGAAGATCTCAATGAAATTAATCGCTTTGGTGCGAGAGGACAACTTTTATATAAACCTGACGATGCGTTTAGTCTAAGAATTATTGCTGAGCATAATCGCGAAGATTCAAGTACAGGTTCTTTGGTGCCTTATAGCTTTGCGCCTTGGAATCCAAATGGAAATCCAGCCAGCTATTTACCGTTAGGCGTAGCAGGTTCAAATGCAACAACCTATGCAGAGCGTGCTAAATTGCTCGGTGCAAAAAATATTGACCGTAATCCCTATGATTATAAAGTCGACTTCGATGCCGAACAGCAATCTAAAGTAGACCAAAGTGCTGCTTCTGCAGAAGCCAACTGGTTGTTTGACAATGGTTTTAAGCTAACCTCAATTACAGCATGGCGAGATTGGAATTTTAAACCCAAGAATGATTTAGACTTTACCCCTTTAGATGGTATTACAGGTGGCTTTGAAGTTGAGCAAGATCAGTTTTCTCAGGAAGTCCGCCTAGCCTCACCAAGCAGTGATACTTTCGACTATGTTGTCGGGGGCTATTATTTCTATCAAGATATTAGCAGTAACAATGCTTATCGTACGGGGGCGGATGCAGCAGCACTCACAACGGCCTATCCGAACAATGCCTATCTCTCAGGGACAGGTCGTTCAACCACTGACAGTTATGCTTTATTTGGGCAGTCGACATGGCATGCGACAGACAAGTTTGATTTAACCACAGGACTCCGTTTAACTTCCGAACGTAAAAGTGGCGAAGTTCAACAAAATAACGTCGAGCCTATTATCTATGCATCACTAAGCCCTTTATTTAAAGCATTTAATTCGGGGCCTTTATCAAGGAAAGACAACAGTGTTTCGGGGTTGGTGACAGCAAGTTACGCGTTTAAACCCAATATTTTAGGTTTCGCAACTTTCTCTACAGGGGAAAAATCAGGTGGCTTTAATATCAATAGTGTTGCCACGCCTGCCGCTATTCTAGGTAATGATGCTTTAAATATCGACCCAGAAAAAGCCGAAAATATTGAAATTGGACTAAAAACTACATGGTTAGATCAGCGCTTATATGCAAATATCAACGCCTTTTATACCAAAATTAAAGACTATCAGGCTGTCACCAATATTGCTTTAGGCAACCAGTTTTTAGGTCTGTTGACCAACGTTGGAGATTTGACCAGTCAAGGTGTCGAAATTGATTTAAAGGCGAAACTGAACCGTCAATTTTCCCTAAACTTCAATGCCGCATATACGGATGCAACTTTTGATTCGGGAACAGCACCGACACCTTTTGAAGAGTTTAATGGTGCCGGGGGGACAAGTGATAGTGGCTATGGCAAGGGTTACCGTGATATTTCGGGCAATCGCGTCAATGGTGCGCCACGTTGGACGGCAAATTTGACTGTTCAGCATCAGCATGACGTGTTTGCCAATGCACAGCACTATAGTTTAGTTAACTATGGTTGGCGCTCAGAGACTTTTTCAGATGTAAACAATTCAATTTATTCTAAAATTCCAAGTTATGGGGTATTGAATTTAACCACAGGTATTCGTATTCCTCATGGTAAAAACGACGTCGATATATCTATTTGGGCAAAAAATGCCTTGGATAAACATTATTATTTAGGTTTGGTTAATTCTGGAAATGGTGTTTATGCAGGCTCTGCTGCACAACCTCGAACAGTAGGGGCAAGTATTAAATACAGCTTTTAGTTAATGGCTTTCTTGCATCAGTCATTTTTTGAGCTGTATTAAAATCACAATGAAAGTTCCTTCTCCTTTTTAAAGGAGAGGGCTAGGGAGAGGATTTTAGGAAGAATCCGCCCTCATTCTAAACTTGTGAATATAATTTACATATTGACGATGCCGAACTTTAATAAAAAGTAAGATCAGATTTGGGAATATAGTCTTTAACTTATTATTTATTAAGTTTAAAGTCAGCCACTGGATCTAAATAAGATCTAGAAAATAGTTACGATGAATACTGTCCTGCGGTAGCAATTCTAGTAGACGTTGTACAGCATCAATCCGGTCATGTGTCTGCCCAATAATTCGTAGCAGTTGATCTATATCTTCCATTTGATAAATCAACTGGCTTAAACGAGCATCAAAACAATGCCTCCATGTGCTGAGTAAAGGACTTTCTGATTTAGATAAAAAGCTCCCTTTATATAGCGAGAACGTACTGGCAATAAGATTTGCATTCAACGAGTGTTCAGCACGTAAAAAGTCACATTGAACCTCGCAGGTGAGTTTATAAATACGTGCCTCAATGCAATGCGGAAGCAGGCTACGAAGTTGTGAAAGCTCAGCTTTGAGGGTTTTTATACTAACATTACGTTCACCATAAAGGGCATAGTGTAATTCGTCTAAACCTATACCATAAGGATGCAAGGCTAAAATACAGAGTATTTCAATTTGACGGTGACTCAAGTTCAATGTATGTCCATTAAATTGGACCCAAGGTGAACCTAGTGCTTTAATATATAAAAAATTTTGCTGTTCAAATTTGATAGTCCTCTGTATTAAGTCTGAACAGCGTTCAACGGCAAGTAGCCCTAAAGGGGTATGTTTTTTATATTTTGTGGAAAGATTAATAATGCCATGAAATTGACCTGATGTTGGATCCCAGATCGGTGCGGCATAACAGACCCAGTCCCGAACACTATCCATTTGGTTTTCATGAGAATAGACACAACTTGACATTTGACTGTTCAAGGTCATGCCAATGGCATTGGTTCCAACCGCCTGTGTAGACCAGTGTCCACCCTCAATAAAATGAACCTGTTCAGCAGAAGAGAGCATTGCGGAACTACTCCATGTCCATAAAAGCGTACCCTGATGGTCTGTCAAACCAATAGCCATGTCAGAATCATTGGCTATTCTTAATAAATCAGCATAATTGTGTTGGATAGAGCGACGAAATAAAGAGGTTTGATCCTCTTCTGGCAAAGCCAAAACAGGGGCGGCATGAACGATGTGCTGATTAATTAAATGGGTTGTTTGCAGCTTCTTTGCAGATGCGGTATTGAACAGGTTCATATCATATTCCTTTATGATGAGACTGTAATATTTTTAAACTTTAGAAATGAGTTTCCAAATTTATAGTCATTTACGTCATTTCGTCTTGCTTCGATTTTAAATGCTTTTATCTTGGCTTGGTTAAAGCATATCTTTTGGCTTTACCAACTTTTAAGTTACTTTAAAAGTGTTCTTATGAGCTGAAAATGACTATTTCCATCTGAAATGTTAATAAACGTAAACATAATGAAAAGTCATTCGCTCATGTAAGGGTTAGGGACGGCCTCACCATGATACTGACGGTCTGCAAAATAACTTGATCGCACCAATGGCGCACTCCAAATATTTTTAAACGCTAAGCGCTCTCCATGCGTTTGATAGTGCTTAAACTCTTGCAATGTAACAAAGCGATGAATTGGCGCATGAGATTTGGATGGCTGTAAATATTGACCGATTGTGACATAGTCCACTTGATAATCTTTCAAATCATTTAATAACACGATAACCTCAGCCTCGACTTCTCCTAAACCGACCATCAAACCACATTTGGTTGGAATGTCAGGACAGTAGTGTTTAAATTTTTTGAGTAAATCCAATGAATGCTGATAGTTAGAGCCTGGTCGCATGGCTTTATACAGACGTGGAACGGTTTCAATATTGTGGTTAAAGACATCCGGTGGGTTTTGGCTCAGAATCTTAAGGGCAATATCTGCACGACCACGAAAATCAGGAACCAAAATTTCGATCAAAGTCTCTGGACTGGTTTGACGAATTTCTCGAATGCAATCTGCAAAATGCTGTGCACCACCATCTTTTAAATCATCTCTGTCAACCGAAGTGATCACGACATACTTTAAGTTTAGATTCTTGACCGTTTCAGCCAAATGCTTTGGCTCATTAATATCTAGGATATTAGGACGACCATGAGCAACATCGCAGAATGGGCAGCGTCGAGTACAAATATCTCCCATAATCATGAATGTTGCTGTCCCACTGCCAAAACATTGTGGCAAGTTAGGGCAGGCCGCTTCTTCACAAACCGTATGCAGTTTTTGTTGCCGTAATAAATCCTTAATGATTTGAACGTCTTCAGGTTGACTAATTTTGGTCCGAATCCATTCTGGTTTTTTCGGTGTCGTTTCCGTTGGAACAACTTTAATCGGAATACGCGCCATTTTTTCAGCGCCACGTAACTTCTTTCCTGTTAATACTGTGTTATTTAAATCCATTTCAAACACTCCTTCGTTTAAAATAATTAATATAGATCCTGATATTAAATAAGCTCTTTGAGTTGCATTAATAATATTAAAACAGTGCAAAAAACTTATCATATAAAATAAAGGTTGGTTAAAGGTTTGTTTTCATATGTGATTGAACTATTGTAAAATTTTACAAAAAAATTTAATCCCATAACTTTTTGTTTTTCATATTTATCTTATCTTTTTATGCATTATATTTTTTTAGTCTAATATTAAATTGAATAAAAATGTTCTTATATAAATATACGGTTTAAAAATCCAATCACTCTTTTTGGGATTTTCTTTTAAGCGTAGTTAATAAGGAACAAAGATATGCAATTAACGGAAGAGCAATTGCTAGCAGCATACAAAAGAATGCGCGACATTCGTGAATTTGAGGATCGACTTCACGATGAAAACAATACTGGTGATATTCCCGGTTTCATCCATTTATATAGCGGTGAGGAAGCTGTTGCAGTCGGAATTTGTGAAAATTTAACAGATAAGGACTTCATTACATCAACGCATCGTGGTCACGGACATTGTATTGCTAAGGGCTGTGACATTCACGCCATGATGCTAGAAATTTTTGGCAAAGATGATGGTTTGTGTCGTGGAAAAGGCGGTTCCATGCACATTGCCGACTTAGATAAAGGCATGCTTGGTGCAAACGGTATTGTGGGTGGTGGCCCACCTTTAGCGATTGGGGCTGCTTTAAGCGCCAAAACACTCAAGAATGGTGGGATTGGTCTGTCATTTACGGGGGATGGTGGGTCAAATCAGGGCTTAACTTTTGAAGCCATTAATATGGCTGTGGTGTTAAAGCTCCCTGTCATTTTTGTTTTTGAAAATAATGGTTTTGGTGAAGGTACTGCACATGATTATGCCGTAGGCAGTAAAGACATTGCAGGTCGAGCAGCAGGTTTTGGCTTACCTGCGGAAAAGGTAGACGGAACAGACTTTTTTGCTGTGTATGAAGTTGCACAAAAGGCCATTGAACGTGCCCGCCGTGGCGAAGGTCCAAGTGTGATTGAAACGGTAACCAACCGTTTTTATGGACATTTTGAAGGTGATCCGGGACTTATCCGTTCTAAAGAAGAACTGGATTATGTCAAAGAACATAAAGACCCATTGAAAATATTCCGTAAAAAAATCAAAGGCAAAATTGACGAAGCCAAACTGGATGCCATTGATATTCAGTCTAAAGCCAATGTAGACGATGCCGTTGCAAAAGCACGCGCAGCTAAGTACCCAGAAGTCTCTCAGTTACTTACTGATGTTTACGTCTCTTACTAAAGGAATAGTAGAAAAATGCCAAATAAAAGTTATCGAAATGCGATTAAAGAAGCAATTGAATTAGAAATGCGCCGTGACCCAAGTGTCATTGTGGTCGGTGAAGATGTTCGTGGTGGGCATGGTGGTAAAAATACTGATGACAATAAACTGGAAGGTTTTGGCGGTGTGCTTGGTGTAACCAAAGGCTTATGGACTGAATTTGGTTCTGAGCGAGTCATTGATACTCCAATTACAGAGTCGGCGATTATTGGTATGGCGGCCGGTGCTGCTGCAACAGGTTTAAGACCTGTGGCTGATTTAATGTTCATGGATTTTTACGGCGTGTGTTATGACATGTTGTATAACCAAGCGGCTAAATTCCGCTACATGTTTGGTGGTAAAGCCAAAGCTCCACTCGTTGTACGTGGCATGATTGGTGCAGGTTTTTCCGCAGCAGCGCAGCACTCCCAGTCGCCATATAACGTGTTTGCCTCAGTGCCAGGCTTAAAAGTGGTGGTGCCTTCGAGTGCCTATGATGTGAAAGGACTGTTAATTCAAGCCATTCGAGATGACGATCCTGTCGTATTTTGCGAACACAAGTTGTTGTACGACATTAAGGGTGAAGTGCCAGATGAGGCTTACACCATTCCTTTTGGTGTCGCAAATTACACTCGTGAAGGCACTGATATTACCATTATTGCTTTAAGCCTGATGGTACATCGTGCCAATGAAGTCGCGGATAAGCTCGCAAAAGAAGGTATTTCGGTTGAAGTGGTTGACCCTCGAACCATTTCTCCATTAGATGAAGACGGTATTTTAGAGTCAGTGGCTTCAACAGGCCGCGTGGTGATTGTGGATGAATCTGCAGCGCGTTGTGGTTTCGGACATGATGTGGCTGCACTCATTGCACAGAAAGGCTTTCATTATCTTAAAGCACCAATCGAGTTAGTCACTCCACCACACTCACCCGTACCATTTTCACCAGTATTAGAAAAAGAATGGCTACCTAGTGTAGAACGCATCGAACAGGCTGTACGTAAGACGTTGGAGGCTTAGGATGAGCGAAATTAAAACCTTAGAAATCCCAAAATGGGGTTTGTCCATGGAAGAGGGCACGATTGCCCAATGGCTAATTCAGGAAGGTACGCAATTTAGTAAAGGACAGGATATTTGTGAAATTGAAACCACAAAAATCGTCAATGTATTGGAGGCACCTTTTGATGGCTTGCTACGAAAAATTATTGCTAAAGATGGTGACACGCTGGTCGTAGGTGGAGTCATTGCAATTTGTGCAGACGCTCAAGTTTCCGATGCAGAAGTTGCAGCATTTGCACAGTCCTTAGGTGGAACACCTGCTGTAACTGAACATAAAGCGGTAGCAGCGGTTCCTGAAAAAGTAGCTGTGGCTCAAGTTGAAACCAAAGTACAAGCTACGCCTAAACAGAACAGTGTTGGTCATGCATCAAAAGCGGTGGCTCAGGGCGGATATTCAATTCCTGCTACGTTACAAGGCTTCCAACAAAGCGATGATATTTTTGCAACGCCTCATGCCTTGAAATTGGCTGAAAAGCATAATGTAAACTTGTCTCAGATTACGGGTTCTGGACGTGAAGGTCGTATTAGTGTTCAAGATATTCAGGCTGCAGTTCAAGCTGCTGGTGGTTCTTGGCCAGATGTGCGTCATCAAGCCAGTACGAAAGCCGCGAAATCTAAAGCAGATGATAGTGATGTTCTAGCGACACCTGTTGCCCGCCGTTTGGCAAAACAATGGGGTATTAATTTACATGATTGTCGTGCATCGGGTTCACGTGGACGAGTCTGTAAGGAGGATGTTGAAGCTGTATATCAACGTGAAAACCCTGTACAAGCTCAACATACTGAGCATGCGCATCCAGCAGAATCCGCAAAATTCACCACTGTGGCTATGAATGGTATGCGTAAAGCAATCGCTTCACGGCTACAAGCAGCAAAACGTAATGCACCACATTTTCGCTTAACGATAGACTTAAATGTTGAGTCGGTTCAGGCTTTGCGTCAGCAAATTAACAGTACTGTACCGCATGTCAAACTGTCCATTAACGATATGCTGATTAAAGCTGCTGCTGCTGCACTGATCAAAGTTCCACAGGTCAATGTTCAGTTTGATGAAGAAAATCAGCAGATTTTACAATTTGAACAGGCTGATATTTCGGTTGCTGTGGCCATCGAAAACGGACTGATCACGCCAATTATTAAAGCAGCAAACCGTAAATCTTTGGCGCAAATTTCCAATGATATGCGTGATTTGGCGACACGTGCCAAAACTGGAAAATTAGCACCTGATGAGTTTCAAGGTGGCAGTTTCAGCATTTCCAATTTGGGAATGCTTGGTATTCAACAGTTTGATGCCATTATTAACCCACCTCAAGGTGCAATTCTGGCCCTAGGTGCAGCAGAGAAACGTGCGGTCGTCGAAAATGATGAGATTGTTGTTCGTCAAATGGTGACAGCAACATTGTCTTGTGATCATCGTATCATTGATGGTGCGTTGGGTGCTCAATTCCTATCGGCATTTAAGCAGTTTGTCGAAAATCCTGCATTAATTTTGGTGTAGGAGGAATAGCCATGTCAGATACACAATTTGATCTTGTGGTTATTGGTGCTGGTCCTGGAGGATATGTCGCTGCGATTCGCGCAGCGCAACTGGGATTAAAAACAGCAATCGTTGAAAAACAACACTTAGGTGGAGTATGTCTTAATTGGGGATGTATTCCAACCAAGGCATTATTGAGCGGGGCTGCGCTTGCGCAGCAGTTCAAACATGCAGAGCAGTTTGGCTTTACGCTTAACGCGGTTGATTTTGACATTCAAAAACTGGTCCGTCATAGCAGACAGGTTTCTGATCAACTGGTGCAAGGTATCGGGCAATTATTGAAAAAGAATCAAATCACTGTTTTTAATGCAACAGCCCAATTTATTGCCAAAGAGCAATTAGAACTTATTGATGCAAATGGTCAAAAACAGCAGATTTCTGCACCGCATATTATTGTCGCAACAGGTGCACGTGCAGCCAATTTGCCTCATATTCCTGTAGATGGTGATCAGGTCTGGAGTTATAAAGAAGCTTTAGTTCCAGAACAATTACCAAAATCTTTACTGGTCATTGGTTCGGGTGCTATAGGCAGTGAGTTTGCAAGCCTATACCAAGACTTAGGCTGCCAAGTCACCTTGGTTGATATTGCAAAGCAGATTCTCCCTAGCGAAGACATTGAAGTTGCGAAGTATGTACAAAAGCAATTTGAACAGCAGGGTATGCAGGTTTTAACCGAAGCGACCGTAAAAAAAATAGAAACTGATCAGGCTCAAGTGCATTGTCATATTGAAACTGCCACAGGTGTGCAAATCATTAGTGTTGAAAAGGTACTTTCAGCTATTGGCGTGAAACCGAATGCTGAAAATCTGGGCCTAGACGCTTTGGGTGTTGAATTTGAGAATGGTTTTATCAAAGTTGACTCATGCTGTAAAACCAATGTTGTGGGCGTTTATGCAATTGGTGATGTCGCAGGCGCACCGTGTTTGGCACACAAAGCCAGTCATGAAGCCATTCTTTGTGTGGAGAAAATTGCAGGCCTAAGTCATGTACATGCTTTAGATCGTACACAAATTCCGGGCTGTATTTTTACTCATCCGCAAGTGGCCAGTATTGGTTTGACAGAACAGAAAGCGAAAGCTGCGGGCTTGAGTATCAATGTGGGTAAGTTCCCTTTACAAGCCAATGGTAAGGCATTGGCTTTGGGCGATAGCGCAGGATTTGTTAAAACCATTTTTAGTCAGGAAACGGGTGAATTGTTAGGTGCTCACATGGTCGGACATGAAGTCACCGAACACATCCAAGGTTTTGCCATCGCAAAATACCTAGAAGCGACCGATGAAAGTTTAGCACAGATCATTTTCCCTCATCCTACTTTATCTGAGGCGATGCATGAGTCGGTCTTGTCGGCAATGCAACGTGCAGTTCATATTTAAGGAGTCGCAACATGCCTAGAGGTTTAAACAATAAAGTTGCATTAATTACGGGTGCAGCACAAGGAATTGGACGTGGTATTGCCTTACGTTTGGCACAAGAAGGTGTTCATATTGCATTGGTCGATCTTCATCAAGAAAAGTTAAATACTGTTCAACAAGAGATCGAAGCCTTTGGCGTAAAAACCACCACATTTATTGCGGATATTTCAGATCCAATACAAGTCAGTCATGCAATTGATCATGCCGAATCGACACTTAATGGCTTTGATATCATGATCAATAATGCAGGGATTGCACAAGTCAAAGCTTTAGCAGAAGTAACACCGAATGAATTTAACCAAATCATGAACATCAATGTCGGTGGTGTACTTTGGGGGATTCAAGCCGCAGCAAATAAATTTAAACAACGCCAACAGGCGGGAAAAATTATTAATGCCTGCTCAATCGCAGGTCATGAAGGTTTTGCTTTACTCGGTGTTTATTCGGCAACTAAATTTGCAGTTCGTGCATTGACACAAGCTGCGGCTAAAGAATATGCCAGTGCTGAAATTACTGTAAATAGTTATTGCCCAGGTGTTGTAGGCACAGACATGTGGGTCGAAATAGATCAGCGGTTCTCTGAAATTACAGGTGCACCAATTGGTCAAACGTATAAAAAATATGTAGATGGTATTGCTTTAGGACGTGCTGAAACACCAGATGACGTGGCTGCATTAGTTGCATTTTTAGCCAGTGAGGATGCAAACTACATTACAGGTCAGTCTATTTTGACAGATGGTGGAATGGTTTACCGTTAATATCAACATAAGGAATACAGAATGAAAGCAGCTCGTTTTTATGATCGAGGGGATATTCGAATTGAAGATATTCCTGAACCGAAAGTACTTCCAGGCACAGTGGGAATTCAAGTTGCATGGTGCGGTATTTGCGGTACAGATTTACATGAATTCATGGAAGGTCCTATTTTTATTCCACCTTGCGGTCATCCACATCCAATTTCGGGAGAGTCTGCACCTGTAACAATGGGACATGAATTTTCAGGCGTGGTTTATGCAGTTGGTGAGGGTGTAGATGATATCCAAATTGGGCAACATGTCGTCATTGAACCCTACATTATTGCTGACGATGTGCCGACTGGGCCGAATGATAAGTATCATTTATCAAAAAATATGAACTTTATTGGTTTAGGCGGACGTGGTGGCGGTCTTTCTGAAAAAATTGCGGTTCAGCGCCGTTGGGTACATCCTATTTCAAATGATATTCCCTTAGACCAAGCAGCATTGATAGAACCTTTGTCTGTTGGTCATCATGCCTATGTACGAAGTGGTGCAAAAGCTGGCGATATCGCACTGGTTGGTGGAGCAGGCCCAATAGGTTTACTCTTATCAGCCATTTTAAAGGCCAAAGGTCTCACGGTCATCATTACTGAACTGAGTGCAAAACGTAAAGAAAAAGCGATAGAGGCTGGGGTTGCAGATTATGTACTAGACCCATCACAAGTTGATGTAGTCGCTGAAGTAATGAAAATTACGGAAGACCGCGGAGTTGATGTCGCTTTTGAATGTAGTAGTGTTAATAAAGTGATGGATACACTGGTGACGGCGATGAAACCAACTGGTGTAGTCGTGATCGTTTCGATTTGGAGCCATCCTGCCACAATTAATGTGCATAGTGTGGTGATGAAAGAGCTAGATATTCGTGGCACGATTGCTTATGTCAATGATCATCAGGAAACAATCCGTTTAGTCGAGCAAGGTAAGATTAATCTAGAACCTTTTATTACCCAACGTATTGCATTAGATGATCTTGTATCTAAAGGCTTTGAAACACTAATTCACAATAATGAGTCTGCTGTAAAAATTATTGTTCATCCGTAGTTAGGCTTCAATACAACTTTATGTAATACATAGTGACAGAGAATGAGTCTGTATATGCAGACTCATTCTAATATTTGTATCAATAATTTCTCCAAATTTTAAATGACACTTGAAGCACATTTACAAAACAGTCAGCTATGACAGATCAAAGGGTGTTTTAACCAAGGTTGACTATGTGTACATGCACGATCTACTGGAGACTGTGCTAGAACAACTGCAAAATTCAGAATTAGGCAACGATAAAGAAATAGATCAGCTCAAACAGTTTTTTATAAAACTCGATCATCACATTGATCGGTTGCGTGCGTAGATTTCGGCATAACGTATATTATGTTCATTAGCGTACTCGGCATCGTGAATATAATTTTACTAGGATTCACGATGTCGAGCTGTAGCACCAACTGAGGTTGTGTAGGCTACAGTCTTGGATATGCTATTTAACATAATATACATTATACGAAATATAACTTATTTATAAAAAGCCACTTATATGTAGCTTCTTATAAATAAGTTATATCACATCAAATTCAATTCGACGATTCTTCTTGCGCCCATCAGCCGTAGCATTATCAGCAACAGGTTTATTTGCTCCCATTCCTTCAACACTTAAACGCTCTTCAGCGATATGCTTGTTGATCAAATAGTTTTTTACAGCAATAGCTCGCTCTTTACTTAAAGCTAGATTCTTTGTCGCATCACCAGAACTATCTGTATGCCCAACAATTCGGACTTTCTTTCCTCCAACCTTATTTAAAGCCAGCGCCATTTCATCTAAAATCTGTGTCCCACTTACAGCTAAAATGGCACTGCCAGATTCAAATTCGATAATTCGATTTTTAAGCGCATCATCAATAATTTGTTGTTCTGCCTGATTTACAGAAAATTGCGTATTTAAGCGATAAGGCGGTATGACTAAACCCTGAAATAAGTTTGTTATGGGCTGGATATCCATTGAGCTCATTACTTTTCCATTGAGTTCCATCTGCGTACCACGTACGGACAATTTCCCTTGATGTACTTTTTTTAGCTCTGGAATCACCAAATTCGCTACAGACTCACTCCAACCCGATGGTGCATTTACAGCTTTAACTTGTATTTTATCAATAATTTGATCTGCACCATAAATGCTGTACATTTTAGCTAATATGGTTTGCTTACTGGCTTGATTGGGAACAATGCCTTCTACAATAACCGGCTCTGCCCAAACGTTGACACCGAAAAGCAGTGTTAAACTGAATAGAATTTCCGTTGTTGTAATTTTATAATTTATTTTCATATCTCATTAATCTATAAATGTTTTTTTAAAAATTTTTACGCCTTGCATTAAGCTTAATTGCCTCTCACTTAATGCTTGTTCAAGGGTTGCCAAACCAGCATTTTGTTCTAAATAAGGGTCGATCCAATTTGCATTGACCAATGAAACCCAACGACCTGTATCCATTTTCTGTGTAAAAATTTCACTTAATGTCAGAATATCAGCACCTTGAAAACCAAATAGTAAGATCGGTTTTTCGTCATGAGAGATGCCTATCAAGAGCTCTGCATTTTGATTTTGAATAAAATAACTGATTAACTTGACCCAAAAAGCTGCAATTTCGTAGCAATAAGCAGCGTTATGAATAGGTAAAATCAAAACTTTGGTAAGGCGACTTGTCCCTTGCTGAATAACTGGTTGTAGCAACAAACCTAATCCAATCATACTTTGGGCAAACTCGTAACTACTAATTTTTAGTAATTGTGCAAATGAGTGGATTGTATGATGTTCATAAAATGCAGAGGCTTCAACATGATTAAAAACCTGAATTTCATTCTGTAATTTCGTCAACTTATCCAATAATATATTTTCATCGCGTAGTGACCGCATTACACGGTTTTTTTGAAACAAATCAATCAAAGTTTGTTTATAGCGGTATGGTGCATAAATAATATGCTGGAAACTATCATCAACCTCCAATAAATGGCTTAAGACCATTGGAAATTGGCGCCCTGAACTATCATGGCTTGCAATTAAATTTGCCACAAGAAAATGATTTTCTTGTGGGTTTGCAATGAAAAAGTCTAATGATGGTAATTTCTCATAAGCTTGAGCAAAGTTTTCCGATTGCATCGCATGTTCTAAAGCTTCCGTAATCCATTGGTCAATCACCTGAATTAAAGCATATTGTCCACGTGTTTTTAAGAAATCGCCATGTGCTGGGTATTTTCCATAATATAAAGGCAATGTACGCAGTTCATCCATATCGGCACGCCTCCTTATCCCATGTCTTCCATAAAATCATGAACGTGGCTCCTGCAAATTTGTAGGAGCTTTTAAACTCACCGCTGTTGCTACAGGTGCTGTTTGTGCAGCCACCACACGAACGGATTTAGTTGAAACCACTTGATCAACTAATTGCATACCGTTATAGCTACGTTGCCCTCCTACTCCACCACTGGCATCCCCGCTGATTAAACGGAAGTTAACTTTTACAGCAAGTTCAGGATTTTGTTGATTTTTCCATATCATTTCATAGCTTCCACCACGTTGCGTACGTTGTGCACTGTCAATTAAACGATTAATCCCGTACTCACCTGGAGCCTCAAAAATCGTATGGGTTTTTCCATCTAAATCAATAGCTGTAATACGTGCACCTGGAATTGCACCTGCATTTGGCCAAACAAAGTTCACCCACTGCTGAACCCCATTTTCATAGAGCATACGTTGTCCATCAATATCAATGGTATATGATAGAAGTTTAGTATTTTCAATTGGATAAAATTGAAAATTAGATTGATTTTGGGCTACTGGTGCAGATGAAGTTTGATTTAACTCTCCTGTGGCCATGCCACGACTTGGCGCAACATAAGTTTGAAAATTTACAACAAATTGTGGATTCAAACTGATACCTAGATCTTTCCAAGTCTTCGATGTCAAAGTATATCCACGACGAATGACCAACGGATCAAGTGTCTCTTTTACATAACGTGCAATACTGCCATTCTCCCCGAGAACTTGACTGATCTCACTGCTGGTGGCTTGTAAAGTTGCAGAAGAGTTAAACGGATATTTCTTACTCAAACCACTATTAAATGGTTGATATACCTGCATTTGCCAAAGTTTATTCATCTCATTTTGTGCTGGAATAATTAAACTCTCAAATGACTGTGTAAGGGGTGACATAAGTAGCTTTTGTAGTATTTTTTGATCTGGCTCAGACAACCCAACAGACATTTTTTCATCTACCAGTTTTTGCGTTGTATTGAATACTGAATTTTGCTCATTAATGGTAGATTTAACCAAGCTTATTGTAGCTGGCCCAACGTCACCAGAGCTTTTTAGATCATTGAATTTGCTACGAACTTGTGCCAAAGACTGCATATATTCATCAAGCAAAGATTTATTTTGTTGATCATCACGTTTACGGACCAACTGATAAAACATTTGAAACTCTTTGGAAATAGGCCCTTGAGCTTGGTTTAAGATAGTTGCATTAAGTTTTGCATCATCACGTCTTAAGACTTTACGTTTAAACCAAGCAACAAATCCAGTCTGTGGTGCTGCAAGTTCAGCCATTACAACAGGATTATCCCAACTAGTCTCTGTCGCAACTCGATCAAACACACTGCGAATTGGTGAGTTTTTTGGTTCACCTAAAACTTGGATAAAATTCGTTTGTTGAGCATAATCACTTGCTTTCGCATAATGTATGCCCGTCAGAAATTTTCTCCACTCCGCAATATATTCCTTTTTATATAAGTCAGTTAGCTGTTTTCTGATTTGATCTGGACTACCGCTAAAGCTTAAATCGTCAGATTGCGTGCTATTTAGCACCCAATCTTTGGTGTCTGTTGGGCGCTTGGCAACTTCATCAATAGCTTGTTCGATATATTCAGACCATGCGGCATGTGTAAACATGCCTGGTAGTGCATAACTACCTAAAATTGTATTTTGATTCGTCTCACCCAACATCTGTTTTATGGTCAATGCAGGATAACGAACTGCTGCCCGCATTTTGAGTTCATTATAAACACGATCTCGTGCAGGCATACCTCGCACTACAGACAACAAGACTTGACGTGTTTGATCCACCACTAGACTATCTGAGCTTAGGACTGGAAACTTAGGATCATTTGTTAAAGTCATACTATATGACAGCACTTGCTCAGCTTTTTGAATCATTTCACCGCGTGGCATTTGTCCACGATTATTGTCTAACCACGACCGCCAAAAACGAGTCACTTGGTCACTTAAATGACTGGCATCCATATATTGAGCATTACCCATCATCAAATAGGCTTTTAATGCATTGTATGCATCTTGTGGATTCGTATCACTCGGCTCTAAATATTGCTGTGTTTTTGAAACAGGTGTTAGCTTTACATTGCTATGATTGGTTCGCAATTGCTCTTCATTGGCTTTAACACGTTGTAAATATTGAGTAATATTTTGCTGCGTTGGAACCAATATAATTTGTTGAACACCTTTTAAGTATTCAGTTTTAAGTTTCTCATGCAGCTCATCTCCTTGATATAAACCAAAAGCAAACTTTAGTGGTCGATCTTGCTCAAATTGATCGAGTTGTTGCATACGTTCTTGTAAAATTAACAGTGCGTTAAGCTGTGTGGACAACTCTTGACCTGACTGTTTTTCAAGTAACACAACCTTTTCTAAGTCAGCCCGTACATCGGTAATCAGTTGTTGATTATTACGATAAGACCAAACCCATAGACTTAAAATAAGAGCCACACCAAATAAAGCGGTAACGAATGCAATATACCGTTGACGTTTACGCGTTGGGTTGATGTGTTGCTTAACTAAGTTTTTGTCTTTTAAAATAACGTCTGAAAATAGACCTTTTAAAAAATAACCATGATTTTGTGAAATTGAACGTGTTGGAATACCGCTGTCATTACCCAAACCTTTCTGTAATAAAAAGTCTTGTGCAATTTGTTCAGTCATTGGGCTTTCGATGATACCTTCTTGTAGCGCACTCGTGAAATAAAAACCACGAAAAACAGGCTTAAATTGATAAGGATTATCTTCGAAAAGTGTACCAATAAACGTTTTCAATGCAGGCTTTAAGCTCTTAAACTCCAAAGGAAAAGTCATTACGCTTGGCGAGATATTCTGAGCGTGTCGACGGCTAAGATGTGTGGTACTCACCCCTTTCAAACCGTCGTATAAAATTGAATAATGTTTCTCAAATAACTCAACCGCATGGTTTGATGCATCTGTATTATAAGGTAACGTTGCACCCCAAACCTGATCAAACTCGTTCACTTCATAGCATTCAAAAAACTCTGTAAAACCAGCGATCAAATCCATTTTCGAAAAGACCAGATAAACTGGAGAGAAAACCTCTAAACGTTCAGTTAGATCTTGAATACGTGCACGTAAATTTTTCGCAAGTTTAATTGATTTTTCAGGACTATTACTGACTAACTCGGCAATACTCACAATCACAATCAAACCGTTAATAGGTGCCTTGGAACGATTCTTTTTTAGAATATTTAATAAACCTAACCACTCAAAATGGTCATCCGCATAAATGGAGTAACGCCCTGCGGTGTCCAATAAGACTCCTTCTGTTGAAAAAAACCAATCACACTGGCGTGTTCCACTTAAACCGGCAGAAACTGATCTTTGATGTGTCTCTTCAAAAGGAAATTTTAGACCCGAGTTATAAATGGCTGAGCTTTTCCCAGCAGCGGGATTACCAATCACCATATACCATGGCAATTCATATAAGGCTGCATTGCCTTTCTTATCGCCTAGTTTAGATTTCCGAATCAATTGGATAGACTCTTTCATCTGTTGTTGAATCAAATGAAGCTCATCGTTGTTTTTCTGCTTTCCATATTCAGCTTTCGTATCATGGGCAATGGCGTCAGCAAGCACCTCACCTTGTGCAGCATGCCGACGACGCATAATCAATAAATACACACCCCAAATCACAAGCCCTAATACATAACAGATCATTAGAGCCCAAAAAACTTTGGCGGGAATCGTGTTATACATTGCAAATAACGCAACAAGACAAGATAAAGCGATAATGGCCTTAGGATTCGTCACATACTGCCAAACATAACCTAATACGTTGTAAAATAAAGAATTCACGTTACTCTCTTATTCTTTTTTAATTTAAATGGATTGTGCTAATTTTTCATTCATGTCTTCATATGCTTGTATAAAGCAATGCGTTGAAGATTGATCTACGCTATAGATCATTGTCATAAGTTCATCTGGAAAATGCATACTCAGCATAAAACCGAATACTTTAGCCAAATGCTGCGTATCACCAAGACTTTGTTTTGTATAAATAAAATGGTGTGGCTCAATATGGCTTTGACTAAAAGCATGATTGACCTTTTTTATGGTTGGAATATTTGTCATATCATCCAATATCAACACAAAAGGCTGAACGGGCTTCAATTGCTCTAAGCTCACTATGTGCTCAGTTGGAAGTTGATCTAAGATATTGTCCACATTTAAACCAATATTCAGTTTTTTTTGTGGTGTAGTCTCTAATAGTTGTAAAAAAGATGCAGCCAAACACCAACTCGATGCATATTCTGAGGGTAAGTAACGATCCGTCAGCCATGTTTTTTCATCTAGCAACTCTTGATCAATTTCAGAGTCAACATTAAGAATCAATGAAATTTCTTCTAGTTGCTTAGACAGTTGTGCCAACAACAACACCCAATCTTTATAGGCAGTTTCTTGACTCAAATAATGATGTTCAATTTGGATTTGCGCAGTGATGATCCCTAAAGACCTTAAATAATGCTCCACAATTTCAAAACTTTGTGCTTCATTCCAAAAATGTAAAACCGACTCAGATAACAAAATATGGATATGAATACGATTCAGTTTCGTTACACTTTTAATGCTTTCCTGATCGTCTTGTACATCAGATGCATATTCACTATTCGGATCAATCCAAGCGGGATGCATTCGATATTCATAAGCTAACTCGCTGTCATAAAATAACGCAGATTGTTTTAAGTGCTGCGCAATTTGCCACAATGTTTCAGCATGCTGTTCAAGTTGATGCTCAATCAATGCTTGAATACGCTGGTGACGAGGATGCTCTATCTCAAATTCATCTTCTTTATCTGCATTTGTAATGACATTGTCTAGCGCTTGTATACGATAGGACAACATTGGAAGCCCATAATTATTCTGTAATTGAGTATCTAACTCAGGGCTTTTAAACTTTTGCAGTTCATCAATAATTGTTTCATTTTCTCCCAAAGCACTATAAGCAGCTGAAGAATAAATATTAAGTTGGATCCATTCGATATCAACAGGTTTTGCTTGTTTTTCTACAGCTTCTATCTGTTGACTTTGTGCCAACTCATCTTGCTTTCGTTGCTCTTTACGTTGTTGTTGTGCTTTCCATACTCTGTAGATAGCCCAAGGCAACCATAAAATCACACTGATCAATAAGGGAAGTAAAAGCAAATGACGAACTAAATCAATTGCACTTGGGTCATAACCAGTATCACGCCAATAAAAAACAACAACACCACACACCAGTAACAATGAGCTCACAAGTGTTGCAATAAAAAGTTTAAGCATGTCACATTCCCATCAGTGCATAACAGGTTTCAGCGTTGTGATCTTTCTGTTTAGGCATTAAAAAAGCACCTTGGGATAAGCCCATAGTGGTTGTTGAATTCAGATGTAACGGTTGAATATCGTTTTTATTTAGAATGAGCCTTAAATCAACCGCGAGTGTTGGGCTCAACCAAGTAGACAAAATCCGTTTAATTTTTTCGCTATTTTCTTTTTTCGGTAAAAACGTTAAATATTCGCTATAAGAAACTGGGCCGACCACTATCTCTATCTTTTCGTCAATTTGACGTATCGTTTCACCACAAAAAGTATTCATTCCCAAAAGGTTTCCATTTCCTCCAAGCACTGTTCTCTGATCAACAGACAGAGTAAATTTTTCTTCGATGAACTCAGAAACCTTGATATTTTGTTTAAGCACAGCACTCAACATGGTCTTCAAAGCATGTACTGTATTATTTTGCCCCTGCATTAAACCTGCAAATTCAGCAAAATAATCATCTAAATCTGGTTGATGGTGCTGTGAGCGAATATATCCATTAAGAGCGTGCAAAATATCTAAATAATGGTTCTCTGCTTCAATTTCATAGCGCACAGGTAAATGATAAGCCAAGCATGCATCGACATATTGGGTCGTCAACTTATGATTGAACAAACCTAAAAAATGAATAGTCTCCTCGCGTTGGATACGGGGACTGTGTCTAATTTTCTGGGTATAGCTATAGGGTAAGCTTCCATGAATACCTGTTAGCCCGACCATTAAATTGGTTAAATGAATTTTCTCCTCATCAAGACTTAAACTTTCAATCTCTGTATCGGGAAAATTAAGATTTAAAGAACTATGAAATCTAAATGGCTTGGCCCAATCTCCCTTGATTTCCTTGTTTGAATCTGCTGTCTGCCGTAATAATCGTGTTGCTTGAATAAACTCAAAGGCACGCGGTTGTTCAATCAAGGCCCCAATTACAGAAGTGTCTTGCCACCAACGTTCTGTACGCATTGGTATAACTCCTGTTGTGTATAAGCATCGGATATAACAACATCAACAAAACTGTTCATGTGTACTTTTAAATTGAAAACATGTGCTAAAAGCTGGCTAAAAATGAATAAGCTATGCCCCCGGAAAACCTTTGAATCAATCGCTAGTTTTACTTTTAAACCACGGACAAATAATGGAAAAGGTTTTGCCTCTACCATTTTTTGAGTAAGAGAAAAATCAACCATTTGAATTGAATTAATAATCAGTTGATTTTCTTTTGATTTGGGTAAATTATAGAGTTCAAGTAATTCCTTAATATGACTTAAGGTCTCTCCTTTCATTAAGGACAAAGTATTTAATGAAAGATGTGAAATAACTCTCCATTGTTCTTTTTTATTTTTCTCAAAAACATAGGGTTTATTGGGTCTTTTTAGAACCACCGCTCGCCGTGCAAGACTACTGTCATTCAAACTCAGAATACTATTAGTCTGACTTAACGCTTCATGGGGTAAGTCACGATTGGAACACAGTAATTGTGTACTAATGAAGTCTGATTTAGTGCTTTCTGGCGAAAGCTGCTTTGAGATAATACTATATACTGTTTCTGTATATTTATTATGCAAATGGGCTGAATTTAAACTATAAAAAAATTGAGTATCTGGATCTTGATAATGACTCATTGCAAAAAAAGGATAAATATCAAATGCTGTTTGTTCTTGATTTGATTTTTCACGGATCATCTGCATTCTAGTGATACTATATATTTGATAATACTCAGGATGATGTGCATCTGTAATTAAAGGGTATTCTAATTGCTTATGATTTATTTTCTGTGGTTCTGCTTGTTTCCTAAATAAATTCACTGCTGGAGTAACATATAATTTAAAGTTTGCAATATTTAATTCTGAGTAATTTTTTATATTCACTTGATCATTTAAATTAAGTTTTAGGTGAATTAAAATTTCAAAATAATGCTGACCTTTATCTAGATGTTTTAAAAAATCTAACTTCATATTTAGAAAGCTAAACTTTTCGGGGAAGCAAAAATACTCCATCAATAGCCGATAAGCATGATGTGTATGCTGATCTAATGGCAGTAAGCTTTCATCTTCTGAGAAACCTTGAGTACAAAAAGGATTTTTAATATCAATCAGATGATGACCGTATTTCAATGAAAACCCAGTATTTGATTGAAACACTGCATCCAAAACCTGGAGTGGAAAATTAGATATAGCATCCAGATAAATAGGTAAGCATTCTTTTTCTAAAATGCGCTGAGATTGATTAAAAAGATTAAAACCTAAAGTAAGGGTAGCGTTTTGATTTAAGTGTATATGTGCACTGGGATGTGTTTTAAAACTGAGTTGACACAACTCAAGTGGTAATAGTTTTAACTCTTGGGTGGTATTAAATTCGCACTGCACTCCTTTAAAACTACGTGACTTAATCGTGGTATTCTTCGGAACAACATGTGCTTCTGTTAATTGTTTACACTTATTTAAATCTTCCAAACTAAGTATAGTACATGCAGGAAAAGGCTTTAAATATTGTGGAAACATCACCTCAAACAGCGATCGCGTAAAGACGTCATAACTGTCTACAAGTTTTTTATCAATTCTAGCTGCAATCAAAGAAAAAGACTGAATTAAGCGCTCAATATGCGGATCATCAATTTGTTCTTGGTTTAAAGACAACCGTTGAGCAATTTTAGGATATTTTTGTGCAAATTCGCGTGATTGCTGTCCAAATTCTTGTAATTGTTTTTCATAGTAAGGTAATAACTCTTCAATCACAAATCACCCAATTAAGATCGTGCAGAAATAACATATTGTTGTGTTGTTGGTTTGAGTAAAGCATCAAAAATAACAGGCTCATACAATGGATGAATATTTAAATAAGCTTGAATACTCAAACATAAGGCTCCCATATTCTGCCCATCAAATAACATTTCGACTTTAACCTGTTTTAGTCTTGGCTCATGTGCGGTAATAGAACATGCGATAGACTGACATATTTTATCTCGGTCTAAGGGGTTAGCCGTCGAAAGCCCAACAAAATCAATGATCCCAAACTGTAAAATGGATTTTTTTACTAAGGGAAAGGCATCAATAACTGAGTCGAAATTTGCCATACGACTATTAAGTAATTCTTCTAAATCATACGCGACAGACTCGCGCAACTCTTGAAGAGACATCCCCTGCCGATCCTGCTCACTTGTAGGCAACAATCGGTCAAATAGTGTTTTTCTAAAACCATATGGATAAAGTTGATCTAGGTTCATATTGACTAGAATTTTCCTACATGAAAAATAAGGGCTAATATAAGTTAGCCCTTATTTTTGAAGCATATTTATGCAGCGTACGATGCGGTATTATTTGACAGTGACCATTTCTTGGTCACTGCACCTTTTTGCGTACCATTAATATCTTGCTGGTTATACGTCCATTCCACTGCGGCATATTTCAAACCGAAGCTCTCAATTGGTACACCTTCTTCACTCACTGTTGGTGTAACACTTGAAACCAACACATGCTTTAACTTGATTTGCAGATATTTAATACGTTTATCACCATTCGCTCGATAAAAATCAATCTGAACTTCGTCAAAGGTATATCCCGCTGAACATGCTTCCCATAGCTTTGGGCTGGTTGCATCTAAATCTTTCACAAAAATCATGTCAGAGTGTTCTACACGTTCAGCTGTATGGCCACCTACACTTGAGGATGTTGCGGACTTCGGTTGGCGAATGTTATGTGACCAAGAATTTACCTCCAACCAGCCTTTATGTTCAGCATCGCGTGATACACCATCGACTTTGTACTTACCACGAAATTGTACGTATATATCTTTCATTTTTAATATTTTCCTATTTTAAAGTTATTATGTGTTGGCATTCAAAATTAATTTGAGGACTGAGGTAATTCAGTAACAAGTCGCAGTGATACTGACAACTCGTCCAACTGGAAATGTGGTCTTAAGAAAACCACAGATTTGTAGTGCCCTGGCTGTGCAGGATTCTCTACAACTTTGACAGAGGCTTCACGAAGTGGATATTGCGCTTTCGCTTCTTGTGAAGCGCCGTCATCAAGTAAGATATATTGGGCTAACCATTCATTTAAAAATGCTTCGACATTTCCAGCAGATGCGAAGCTACCGACTTTATCCCGCATCATGGCTTTTAGATAATGTGCAATACGTGACACTGCCATAATGTATTGAATTTGACTTGATAAAGCTGAGTTTGCATTCGCAGAATCGCTATCATACTTTTTCGGTTTCTGCGTCGACTGTGCGCCAAAAAATGCTGCGTAATCTGTATTTTTGCAATGGACAAGCGGAATGAAACCCAGATCACTGAGTTCTTTTTCGCGACGGTCTGTAATTGCAATCTCAGTTGGACATTTAAAGACAACCTCACCATCATTAGTCTTAAATGTGTGGACAGGTAAGCCCTCTACTAAACCGCCACCTTCTACACCACGAATCGCTGCACACCAACCATGCATATCAAAAGCATTGGTTAAACGGGTTGCAAATGCATAAGCAGCATTCATCCATAAATAGTCATGATGATTTTGTCCAGTCACTTCTTCGACAAAATTAAAGCCTTCGGTCGCAGTACCTTCTTTAGGGTGATATGGCAAACGGCCTAGTACTCGTGGCATGGTCAATGCCACATATCGCGCATCATCACTTTCACGGAATGAGCGCCATTGCACATATTCAGCCGTCTCGAAGATTTTTGAAACCTCTCGAGGGCGGTCTATATCTGTAAAAGATTCTAGGCCTAAAATGCTTGAATCTGCTGCAGAGATAAACGGTGCATGTGCTGCTGCTGCAACATGCGAAATTTGTTCAAGCAAATACATATCTGAAGGCGTGCGGTCAAACTCAAAATCACCAACTAATGTGGCATATGGCGCTCCACCAAATGAACCATACTCTTCTTCATATATTTTTTTGAACAGTGTGCTTTGATCAAAATCTGTTGCACCTTGAAAATCCTTAATTAGCTCTTTTTTTGTAGTATTCAACATCCGAATTTTAATAAGCGGATTAGATGGCGTTTCCTGACAAAAATAATATAAACCACGCCATGTCGATTCAATTTTTTGAAATTGTTCATCGTGCATGATTCTGCTGAGTTGAGTCGAAATGAGCGCATCAATTTCTGCAATACGTTTATCAATAGATAAGGTCATATTTTCTGAAACAGTAATTGTTCCAGCCATCACTTCTTTAGCTAATTCACCAATTAGACTTTTAGCACGATCATGTTCTTCTTCATTACGCGCTATACGACTTCTTTCAACGATTGAGTCTAATAACGTAAATTCTTCTGTAGTGTCTTGAGCTACTGCTGTAGATTGAAAATTATTCATTCTCTGCCTCCACACTCATTTTGCGCACTTGGTCAGTATTTTGTAAAACTTGATCTAACAAATCTTCTAAACGTTCATTGTTTGAAATTTTATTTCGTAAATCCGTCAAACGTTCACGTGCTTCTACCAACTTTCGTAACGGATCGACCTGTTGAACCACGTTTTCAGGACGAAAATCCTCCATAGATTTAAAAGTCAGATCGACTGACATTCGACCACCGTCATCAGTTAAAGTATTTTCAACTTGATAAGTTGCTCGAGGCAATAATGACTCCATAACTTCATCAATGTTTTCTAAATCAACATTAATGAATTTTTTATCTTTAAGCTTGGTTTTTTCTAGTTCAGAGGCTGCTGAAAAATCTCCTAAAACCCCCACAACGAAAGGTAATTCCTTAATTTCTTTACCATCCCCCACTTCAACATCGTATGTTAATTGGACACGCGGTGGTCGAATGCGCTGTAGCTTTTTTTGTACACTTTCACGTTTAGCCATGTAAAAATCCTGTTCGTTATTCTTTCAATTTAAGTTTTAAAGCGCATTAAATGGATTTGCGTTCGATTTATTTAAAGATTCAACTGATTGTATTTTTTCAACTTTTTTTGTTTTTACTTGCTGAGTAGTTACCTTTTTTGTTGTTTTTTTAGAACTAGTAACAGCAGGCTTGCGTGTTGTTTTTTTGGAGGTCTTCAGCACAACTGCTTTTGCGTCACTGGTGTCTGGTGCTGGTAGAGAATTTTGTATGCTCTGTGACAAGTTTTTAGCAGGCGGATAGGTTAAGTCTGCTGATAAATAACGCATTTCTTCTTGGCGCATATAGTCTAATGCCGCATTTGCAATCGCAATACCCGCTAAAAACCGCGTATCTGTAAGTGAAGAGTGCTGTATATTTTGAGCATTTAATGTTTCAACCAATTGTAACGCTTTATAATTTTTCCCAAGCTCTTGATAGCGTTTTGCCGCCTGGACTGAAAGCTGATTTTTTAAGACATCATCTTTTTTATTTTTCTTATCACAAAGCTGCATATATAAATGCAGTAAATTCTGATCAGTTTCTCCACTAACCAGTGGATATGCCTTAATACACTTATTGCTTAGCTGAAACACACCTTCTTTGTCTGCAAAAGTAAGTGACGTCGCAGCCAATAGAATGGATGTAGATAAAATAAAATAGTAACTTTTCAAAATTTGCCTCAAACTTATTATGAATAAAAAATTAAAATTATTATGGGTATAACTTCAAATTAATATTTAGCGACCTAAACTCTCGCTTCTTTATTGGTTATTTAATACGCTGAGATTTAACAAAAACATCCCACCTAAAGTCAAGAAATAAATGTTCCGAACAAAAGAATTTTGATCTTTTTATGTTCTCTTTTTGTAATTTTATATCTTTTTTATCTAAAAATGATTTGTGTATTCTTAGGTCATATATATAAAATAGCAAAAAATAGTATTTTAAATTAAATATAAAACACTAATTTATATAAAAATTTAGCTTTAACCAAAAAAACAAATTGCTATTGGCACATGATTGCTTGTTAAAGCCTTGCTATAAACCATGACTGAGTTATATATGAATAACCTTAAAATTCTAATTAAGAAACTATCTAATCACGCACGTATTGGGTTAGAAAAATCAGCAAATAGTTGTATTAATCAACAAAATTATGAAATTGAAATTGAACATTTCTTTCTGGAATTATTGTCACAATCAGAGACGAATGATCTTCTTTTATTACTGGAAAAATACAATATTTCTCATGCAGATTTAGTTATTGATTTACAGCTCAGCCTTTCGCACTTACCCAAGGGAAATGTTCGGACACCAATTTTTGCCCAATCTATAGTTCGTTTATTAGAACAGGCATGGTTACTTGCGTCTGCTGAACAAAATTCCATCATTAGAACTGGGCATTTATTGATTGCACTACTAACTGCGCCTGATTTGTACCAAATCGCATCACGTGCCTCAAGTCTTTTTGAACTATTTCCAATTGATACAATGAAGCATAAGTTTATAGACCTATGCACTAACAGTAGTGAGCAAGATTTCTATCATCAAACAGTTTTAACACCAACTGACGTTCCAATACTTCCCACTTTAAACAAGACATTAGCGCTGGATCAATACACCATTAATTTGACTGACAAAGCCAAAAATGGGCGAATTGATCCAGTCATTGGGCGTGAATTTGAAATCCGTTTAATGCTTGATATTTTGATGCGCCGACGTCAAAACAACCCCATACTGACAGGTGAACCAGGTGTAGGAAAAACAGCAGTTGTCGAAGGTCTTGCACTCAAAATTGTCAACAACCAAGTCCCTGACGCTTTAAAAAATGTACAACTTCATATTCTCGATATGGGGCTATTACAGGCAGGTGCGAGTGTTAAAGGAGAATTTGAAAATCGTTTAAAGCAGGTGATTGAAGAAGTTCAAAGTTCGAGCCATCCTATTATTTTATTTATAGATGAAGCACATACCTTAATTGGTGCAGGTGGACAAGCAGGACAAAATGATGCTGCTAATTTATTAAAACCTGCATTGGCACGTGGTGAGTTACGTACCATTGCAGCCACGACTTGGGCTGAATATAAACAATATTTTGAAAAAGATGCGGCTCTTAGCCGACGCTTCCAAGTCATTAAAGTTGAAGAGCCAACAGAAGAAGTGGCTATTGATATGTTACGTGCCATGCTTCCCGTGATGACCAAACATTTTAATCTCAATATAGATGATGAAGCAGTCATCGCTGCAGTAAATTCTTCACATCGTTATATCAGTGGTCGTCAACTTCCTGATAAGGCCATTAGTGTACTCGACACGGCTGCTGCTCGTGTTGCGCTCACCCAAAATGCGCAGCCTGTAAAGTTAGATCAACAACTGGCTCAACAACATAATCTAAAACTTGAATACAAAATTTTGGAGAATGAGCACCAGAATCTGCCAATTCATCATGAACGCTTACAAGATTTAAAGCACAAACTAACACTGCTAGATACAGAGATTAATTTGACACAAAAGCAATGGCATAAAGAGCGTTCACTCGTTGAAAAAATTAAACTACGACAAAAAGATTTAAATCATCAAAATGTTCAAAAAGAAATTGCAACATTACGTGAAGAATTAGCTGAAATACAAGGTCAAAGTCCATTGGTCTTTGAACGTGTTAATGCGCAAATGATTACTGAAATTATTTCAGATTGGACAGGTATTCCTGTCGGCAATATGTTGAATGATGAAATCCAACAGATTTTAACATTAGAGGATAAGCTTTCAGCTCGCGTCATGGGACAACACTATGCCCTTCACCAACTGGTTCAGGGTATTAAAACATCTAAAGCAAAACTGGATGATCCGAACAAACCACAAGGTGTATTCATGCTTGTTGGTCCAAGTGGTGTAGGTAAAACAGAGACTGCTCTTGCTTTAGCCAATGAACTTTATGGTGGAGAATCACATCTTATTACGATTAATATGTCTGAATATCAAGAAGCACATACTGTTTCCTCTTTGAAAGGTGCTCCTCCTGGTTATGTTGGTTATGGACAAGGCGGCATATTAACAGAGGCTGTTCGGCGGAATCCCTATAGTGTTGTCCTGCTCGATGAAATAGAAAAAGCGCACAATGATGTTCAAGAATTATTCTATCAAGTCTTTGATAAAGGGACACTGGAAGATGGTGAAGGCCGACTTATTGACTTCAAAAATACCACGATCCTTTTAACATCAAATGTCGGTTCAACTGCAATTATGCAAGCTTGCATTAATCAACCTGTTGATACATGGCCAAGCGCAGAAAACTTAATTGAACATCTAAAGCCAAGTCTATATAAACAATTTAAGCCTGCATTTTTAGGACGCATGCAGATCGTTCCGTATTTACCTTTACATGATGATTTATTGGTTGAAATTATTCATCATAAAATCAGTAAAATAACAGCTCGTCTTGAAAAACAGTATCAAACCAAAGTTCACTATACAGACGACTTAGTCGAGTTGCTATTGAGCCGCTGTACGGAAGTCGATAGCGGTGCGCGTAATATAGATCACATTTTAAATGCTACGGTATTGCCTGCTTTAGCAACTGAAATTTTAATGGCATTAGCGGAAAATAATGTGCCTAAAGTGATTTATATCAATGCTAAAGATGATGAAATCACCTACCGTTTAGATCCAATTGAAAAAACAAAAGTTCCCAAAAAACGTCAGCCGAATAAAAAACAAGTAGATCAAGCCTAACCCAATTTATAGAGTATCGAATTATGAGCTTAGAACTTGAGTCTTTACTGTCTCCTATTTCAAGCGACTATCCTTGTGGACAAGATCTATCTTTTTCCAATGAGTTTCATGCCATTAAAATTGCAAAAACTCAAGATGATCCACTACTCGATCAAGGAGATTGGGTTGCTGAACCCAAACAAGCAGATTGGCATTTTGTACATCAAAAATCTATTGAGCTTTTAACTGAAAAATCAAAAGACATTCGTTTACTGGGCTGGTTACTTGAAGCTTGCTCCCACTTGTATGGATTTGAAGGCATAACCAAAGCACTTGAGCTAATGCATCGGACACTGAGCAACTATTGGACACAGTTACATCCTGAAATGGAAGAAGATGATTTAGATCAACGTTTAGGTTTATTACAAGGTTCAATCAATCAATTGGTTGCCTTGATTAAACGCGTTCCAATCACACATTCTCCTCAGTTTTCACTGGGTGACTACGAAGCGATGCTGAGACAAAAAAATCAGCAATTAAAACAAATCGAAAATTACGAGGAAAATCATACTGTCCAATCTCAGGGGATTGAACAGTTCGAGCACAGTTTATTGAATACATCAAAATCATTTCAATATCAAAACTATCAACACTTTTCAGCACTTCTAGCCGAATGGTCTCAACTCAAAAGTGTGTTAGATCGCCTCATGGGACTCGATGCCCCTAGCTTTGCAGCTATTGATACGCAGCTTGAAAATGTCCATATCAGTTTAAAGAAACTCTATAAAACTGATGTTTTTGTGCAAACACATGCCATCAATACATCGACAGAATCAGCAACACCAGCAATGATAAGTAGCCAAAGACTTTCATTGATGCAACAAGAAGAACAAATCAGCTTAGAGAATACATCACCAATGCCTCAAAATTTTAAGGTGCAACCGCAAAATCACCTCGTAAATCGTGAACAAGCAATGCGTGTATTGCAAGATATCTCAGACTATTTCCAAGCTAATGAACCACATAGTCCCGTAAGTTACATGTTGCAGAAAACTATAAAGTGGAATCAGATGCCACTTCACGAGTGGCTAAATCAAGTCATTAAAAATGAAAATCCACTCCTTAACATCCAAGAACTTTTGGGTGTACAACCACAATCTAATGAATCTAATAACTGGTAATCTTCATGTTTAAAGCAGAAAAAATACTTTGGGGCGAAGGTCTCTTCTTACGTCCTCAACATTTTCAATTGCAAGATGCTTATCATGAGCAACGCTTGAATCATACGATTCGCTCGACCATTCCATTTGCCTATGGCATTCAAAGTGTACAATTTGACGAAGCTCAGTTACAAACGCATATCTTGGCGCTCGAAAGCATTCAGGTGATTTGGCAAGATGGAGAAATTTATCAGGCGCCTATGCGCGATCTATTACCATCGCCCGTTTTATTAGATGAGCTCAACCTGCGTGGCGAAGTTCTAGTCTATTTAGCGCTTCCAATTGTGCAAGCCAACAAGAGGAACTTAACCGGCGAAAATAGTACGCAACTGGGTCGTTATCATTCTTATTTGACTTCGACTCATGACTTATTTACAGATGCCAGCGAAGCCGATATCACATTATTACACCGCCGTGCCGAGTTCAGATTATTAGATGCTAATATTGAGCCTAATCAAGAACTTGATGGATTTTTATATCTAGCCTTAGCAAAGATTAAACGTCAAAGCTCTGGGCAATTTGAGTTTGATCGCCATTTTATTCCCCCAATTTTGCACATTGAGTCATCTGAGAACCTCATTTCAAGTCTAAAACGTACTTTAAATGTCATTAAAGCGAAAATTAAGACCATTCAAAGTAATAATCGTGAAAATGAGCAGAAACTGATTGAGTTCCGCTCTGGTGATATTGTGTCATTTTGGTTGGTCAATGCACTGAATACAGCACATGCAACATTAAATCATTTATTACAATACCCACATATCCACCCAGAACGACTTTATTTTGAGTTATTGCGCTTAACAGGTTCTTTACTCACGTTCTCGACTGCACATGATGTGGAACATTTACCACGTTATCAACATCTTCATTTACAAGAAAGCTTTTCTGAGATTGATATCATTTTACGTGACTTATTGGATACCATTATTTCAAACCGTTACATCAGTATTCTACTGAAAGAAACCCGACCATCTTATTGGTTAGGTCGTTTAGAGTCAGACAAAATTACACGTGATTCAAGGCTGTACTTGGCTGTTTCAAGCAGTATGATGCAAACCCACGAACTGGTTCAATTGGTTCCTTTACGTTTCAAAGTAGGCAATACAATAGACGTTGAACAACGTGTAGTTGCTGCACTTCCAGCCGTACCGTTACAACATTTAGTACAAGTGCCAACAGCGATTCCTGTCCGGTCTGGCGTGAGTTACTTTGAAATCGAACCGAATAATGACTTATACCAACGCATGTTAGATGCCGAGTCGATTTGTATTTATATTCCAGCGGGGTTTCAAGATATTGCTGTTGAATTGATTGTGGTTATGAATGGCCAAGGATAATAATAATGAATAATGCCCCTTCACTTTTTGATGATGGACAAATTGGAACTGGTTTAGTTTCACCACCTATAGCCGCAAAAACTGCCAGTACCTCGAACTTAGTCGATTTATTGCATGATGGTTTTTATATCGTTTTTTTATTAAAAAACCAATATATCCCTAGCAGTGTCACGGAATTTCGTGAAAAAGTTATTGCATTGCTCGATCGCTTTGAAAACCAAGCACGAAAATTACAGTTTTCTGCAGACGATATTCTAGACGCTAAATATGCCTACTGTGCATTATTAGATGAAACCATTGTGACTCAGCAAGATACACAGTTTTTTGAGCTTCAAAATAGCTGGCTCATTAGCCCCCTACAACTGAGTTTATTTGGGTCACAACTTGCAGGTTATCGTTTTTTCGAAATATTAGAGGAACTACGTCGTAAAGGACATGGTCGATTAGGTGCTCTAGAAGTTTATCATTACTGCATGCTGTTGGGTTTTCACGGTAAATATCGTATTGAGTCTATAGAAAATTTAAATCATCTGGTAGCACGTGTGGGGGATGAAATTGACTATTTAAAAGGGAAAAAGGCTGCCTTTTCTCCCTTTGCCTCTCTGCCCGATCAAATTAAACACATGATTCACCGCGAACTACCGTTCTATTGGATTTTACTGTTCTTGGTAATGTTTGCATTGTTAGCCTTTGGTGGCTTGTACTACATGTTGTCTAAGCAAAATACGAGTTCTTTAGCTAAATATGAAAATGTCATTTCAGCACCTACTGAACAAGCATATATCACAATCCATTTGCCCTAAGAACTCAATCCATGACTCGTGAAAAACAAACTTCAGTCAAAATTTTGACATCAGCAAAAAAGAAAAGACCTGCACCCATGCTCTATGCCGTGGGTGGTTTTTGTGTGGGTATCCTCTTAACATCAAGCATTGCTTTTACTTACTTTTTTATACAACAAAAAAATACATCCCTCCAAGTGAACCAAAACCCAGCTGTAGATCAAACAACTGCAATAGACAATGAAATGCCAACGCGCGAACCCGAAGCTATTTTTGAGGCGAGCAAAGTCAATGCTTCAAATCAGCCTCAAGCAACCAGTGATCTAGAGTCATCTAATGAATTTATTCAACCCAAAGATGATGAGCTGAGTAAAGCTTTTCTACGCCGGCCCCAAGCATTAACCACAGCTGTACCAAAGCCGACGACGAATGCAATATCTCAAAACAAGGAGAATAAAAATCAGAATACTTCTCCACGCAGTTCAGACCATTCGCAAAAACAGAGCCCACAAAAAATAACTAGGCCACAGCAATCTTTGGATATACCAGAGGAATCTCCTGTAGGAGATGTACAAACAACGATTACAACACGCGCAGTGGAAACGAAACATGTGGCTCTTACCACCCCATGATCTATGCTCTTTTTTCTACTTTTCTAATTCTAGCATTAGGACTCAGTTTGGCACTGTCCTATGAATTAAGAACAAAGTTTACCGATTTTTTTGTCGGGTTAATTCCTCAAGGAAAAAGAAAGTTTCAGTCTGCTCGTCAGTTTGCGCAACACATCAATAATGCTGCGGCACCTGAGCAATTACAATCCTCTTGGCATATTCAGCAATGGTGGATATTAGTTGCAGGTCTCCTTTTATTTACCAGCATCTTAATGTTTGCATTTACTAGCCCTGTCACGCCTACTAAGATTGAAGCCGATTATTTAAGACAATCAGATCCACAAATTTATGCATTACTCGAGGGACAAATTTTATCGCCACCACCAGAAGTAGAAGAATCATTGGTTGCTGCGGCCATAGTTGAAGCAAGTATGCTTGAGCAAGCGGATCTTAATAATAATTCTATTCAAGCCAGTACTTTGAGTTACGACCCGAGTATTCAGGATGTACATTCTGCCCATTCGTATGACAGTTTAGCAACGGCTGACCGTAAATGGCATAAAATGAACCCGCGCTATAAGCAGCGTCTACTAATGGTATTTAAAATCATGCATGATCAACATGGTTATGAGCTGGTACTGCTTGAGGGCTATCGTAGTCCACAACGCCAAAATTCCCTAGCCACTAATAAAAATACAACGCTCGCTCGTGGTTATCAAAGTTACCACCAATTTGGCTTGGCAGCGGATGTCGCATTTAAGCGAGATGGAAAAGTCGTTATTTCTGAACGAGACCCATGGGCGATGCGTGGCTATCAGCTCTATGGCGAAGTTGCAGAATCTGTCGGTTTAACTTGGGGCGGACGTTGGACGTCAATCCAAGATTATGGACATACCGAGTATCGAATGCCTGGTTTAAAAAAAACCGCTGAGATGGCTGAAAAGTTGACCTCCGAGGGGCAACTTTTAGCAGCAAATTTAAATTAGTCAGTTGCAATCATGATCCAAATATTGGTTCATGATTTCTAAGACTTCTGAAGTCTTTTCTGCGTGCAACCAATGCCCAGCATCTGCAACCGTTTGAATCTGCGCTTGAGAAAATTGGGATTGAATCGCATCCATATATTCGGACTTTTCTACATAAGGTGACTTTCCACCACGAATAAATAATGCAGGTTTTTGCCATGTTTTTATATTTTCCCATGAAAGAATTTGAGCATAATTCTGATACAGGGCATCTACATTAAACAACCATTTTCCTTTGCTAAAAGACTTTAGTAAAAATTGAATTACCATCTCTTCTTTGAGATATTCACGCATAATTTCAATGGCCTGCTGGCGATTTTCAATATCAGCTTTTTGCACTGAAAATAATGCTTTGAAAATCTGCTCATGATGATTTTCTTTATACGCAATAGGCGTAATATCCAGCACCACAAGTTGCTCTAACCGATTCCCTGCCACTGCTGTCACTTTCATGACCAATTTTCCACCCATAGAATGGCCGATTAAAGAAAAGTGTTCAATATTAAGCTCATCCAAAGTGTCAATCAGATCAGCAGCCATCAATTCATAAGTTATAGCATCTGAATGTGCAGATAAACCATGATTACGAACATCGACTTGTAATACATGATGACTCGCATAATAGTGTCGAGCGAGCATTCCTAAATTACTTAAGCTGCCGAATAAACCATGAACGAATACCAGTGTTTTTGCTGTTTGTTGTTCATTTTGATGAAATTGATAATTGAGAATCATATAAAACTTACTGTATTTGATTTCTATAGATATTGAATTTTTAATGTGAATAAATCAAATGACATTTTGATTTTTATTCAAATCTGCTTAGGCTATTTTGAATGTAAATTTGCTTAGGCTAAATTTAAAATATCATATATATGTATTGTGTCTAATATCCGCTTAAATTTTTGAGTCAAATTTCGGTTTTAAAAATAATTCAGCGGAATTTTTAAGTAAGAAACACCATTTTCTTCAGGTTTAGGAAATTTTCCTGCAAACATATTGATTTGAATGGCTGGCAAGATCAATTTTGGCATACTTAAAGTTGCATCACGGCGATTGCGCATTTCGATAAAATTAACTTTCTGTGTTTCGGTATTAATATGAATATTTTCATGTTTTTGTACAGAAACGGACGTTTCATATTGATAATGATCCCGGCCCTCTGGCAAATAGTCATGGCATAAGAACATCCGCATTTGATCTGGCAATGTGTACAAAGTTCTCACTGAGTCAAATAACGTTGCTGCACTTCCCTTAGGAAAGTCGCAACGTGCTGTGCCGTAGTCAGGCATAAACAAGGTATCCCCTACGAAAACAGCATCGCCAATGACATAGCTTAAACACGCTGGTGTATGGCCAGGGGTTGGAAGGTTATATGCTTTTATGTTGCCTATCAAAAATGTCTCATGATCTGCAAAAAGGTAATCAAATGACTGCGTAGCATTTAAACTCTTAATATCTAAGTGATAAATCTCACCAAAAGTTTGTTGTACGATCTCAATCTTATGGCTAATAGCAGTTTTTCCACCTAGTCTTTGCTTTAAGTACTGTGCAGAACTTAAATGGTCCGCATGCACATGTGTTTCTAAAATCCAGTCTACGCTTAGGCTATTTTCTTGAATATAACTAATGATTAAATCAGCCTGCTCTGTATTAGTCTTTGCCGATGCTGCATCATAATCCAGCACACTATCAATCACGGCGCAGCGCTGAGTTTCTGGATCACTCACCACATAACTAAAGGTGTTAGTTGCAGAGTCAAAAAAGGCTTTGACTTGAGCTGTTTGCATCATGATATTTACTCCATCACTTTACGGTGTAGCAACACGCCGATGAACATCGCAATTACAAAATAGATCGCTTGATAATACCCCAACCCAATCAAAGTGAAACTCGGTGCAGGACAAATTCCTGCAATTCCCCAACCTATACCAAATAGCAGACTGCCGAGGATCAATTTTCGGTCGACTTTGGTATTTTTAGGAAGTTGTATGACTTCACCATAAAAGGTTTGTGGATGTGACTGACGTACAGCGTTCTGAAAAGGAATAAATGCAACTGCAATTGCACCCATCATCACAAAAGCTAGGCTGGCATCCCACTGCCCGAAAATATCTAAAAAAACAATCACCTTTGCAGGATTCGACATTCCTGAAAGCATGAGACCGATTGAAAATAATCCGCCCCAAATGAATGCCCAAACATTTCTCATTTTAGATTGCTCCAAGCATATGTCGAACGATATACACAGTGATAAAGCCTGCGAACATAAAACTAATCGTAGCGATGATTGAACGTTTGGATAAGCGACTAATACCGCAAATACCATGCCCACTGGTACAACCCGAGCCTAAACGAGTGCCAAAACCTACCAATACGCCCGCAATAATTAACATGAAAGGTGTCGCTTCCATATGAATATCAGGTTGAACAAAAGCTGCGTATATAAACGGAATCATAAACAGACCCAATAAGAACCACAGTGCAGGCGTATTTATAATCCCCTTTAAGTTTAAAACTTGAGAGACCAGACCACTAATTCCCGCAATTCGTCCATTGGTATATAAATATCCAACGGCGGAGATGCCGAGTAATATTCCACCTAGAAAAGACCACGCAAAATCGTGCATTGACAATCACCTATATAATATATATTTTTATAATATATAAAATATAGAAATAATCAAGCGTACTTTGTCTCTAATCATGCTATGCCTACATATAACAGCTGTTTACAGGAGCATCCATCTACCTTGGGATAACTCAATGAAGTCTGCTAGTCCATTATCCAAATTTTTAACACTTCAGCTGACAACTTAAACCATTTCTTTTACATAGTTATTCTTCACAATAGCGTAAAAATCTTGAATATATCCCCGAGAGATTTTCTATTCGACCTTTTTTTAGATTAGAAATACTTAACTTATCTCGTTTTATTTCATTATAGTTTTCATTTAAAAAAACTGAATAGAGTTATGGGTACATTTCTACATCATGATCATTATTTTAGGTTTATGAAACACATTTACGACGTTTGAATATATTTTTATGTAGGTAGATATATGAAAAGTGATGAAATAACAAGCTATTTTTTAAGCAGTTTATTGGAATTCTGATAACACGCGTTCTGCAAACCATCTTGGCAGCTTAGACACGGCGGCATTCATTTTTAAGGTTTCGGCTGCTTCTATTTCTGCAAGAAAAGACGCTTGTATACCGTCAGAAGAGTTATCAAACAAGTAGGCTCGATCGCAGCATTCTACGGCTTGCATGAGCAGATCCATACTGCGGTAGTAACGTTCAATAATTTTCTGTTCAGGAACTGGGTGTCCGCCTACACTGACGCGATACTTGACCCGAGCAATATTGATTTGTGGATCTACTGTTGAAACATAATACAGATAGGTTTTGTAACCCTGACGTTTCGCTTCCCGGAGAAACTCAACTTTAGAGATATGCGACATTACCGTCTCAAAAGTAAAACTGACTTTTAAGCGCAGAAACTCAAACCGAATATAATCAATAATGCGTGCACAGAGATAAGAGTCGATTTCATTAGTTTTAAACTCGATCTTCCATTCATCTAGCACAATTGGTTCATGCGCAAGTAAAGTCACAAACTGTCCCGCTTGAGGACGTTTCTTACTTTTTAAAAAGGTGACCAACTCTGATGCTTTTAAGGAAGGATGATAATGCAATAAATCAAGGCGTTGGCTTTGTCTTAAATTTTGTTCGAGTTCATCTGCATTTAAATATGCCCCAATATGTTGGGGCAAGAGGTAATCTTTAACAGTGCTTTTACCAGAACCATTCGGCCCTGCAAACATTCTTATTCTAGGTTGTCGAGGTGGCATATCAATCTATACAGTTGCGCGTTTCTTTTTACGTGTCAGTGTCGGTAAAACGCCTACATCGACATAAGCACTACTTAAGTCCTGTAAAACAGTTTCATTACCGTGAATATCACGCTCAACCAATTGCTCAGCTTTTGCATAAACCACAGATGAACGCGTAGTTGCCTTTAAAAAAGCATCATGAAAAGCATGAATAGCAAGTTTAGGAATCATATCATCCTCATATTTGCCTGCTTTAATGTCGGTATAAGCTGCCATACACCAACTCCTACTCAAACGATGGTTGATTTTATTTATCTTAACACAATCGGGCACATTGTCTATTTATACAGCACACTGAAACAATAAATTAGATCTTAATATCTACGCTAATTCCGTGTTGTCTTATTGAGTTACTTTACTTTTGACTCGTTTCGTATCTTCAAGCTTTAAAGCTTTAGCCGTTGGGCAAAAAGCACTTTCATTCATTCCGCTATCAGTTAAGCTTTTCTCTTGCTGTTCAAGATAACGGTTGGCCACCATCAACATTACAGGTGCTGTACTTAACTCAATATTGGCCTTGGACAGCGCAGCAATTTGATGATAAGCATCCATACGCTGACAAAATGCAGTTTTCATCTCTGTTGCAGTTGCTTGGTTATTTTTTGAATCTAGAACAGTTTTAGTCGAATTCACCGTTGCGGTATATTCAGCCATTTTCTGGTCATATTGCGCCTGAGTCAGTTTTATTGTTTCTGCATAACTCTGGGTTGATAGAAGCGATAATAAAAATAACGAAAAACTAAGCAACGTCCATGTCTGTTGTTTCATATCTTAAGACTCATCGCCTTCTTTCCAAACGTCTTCATAGTCATCACCATCAATCATAAAACGGTAACCTTCACTTAGAGCCAAGTACGGAAGTACATCTGGCAAAATATCTTGTAACTCTCGTACAGTCATGGTTGTAAAAAAGTCTTGCCCTTCACCCAATTCACCACCATAAATAAACCAAGCAACATTCTCCTCAGTTTCAGGCTTTTTACGTAAACCAACAATGGGTTCTTGATTTAAAGTATGCACAGCGACAGCTACGACATCATCACCTTTTACTTCAACATAAGCAGAGTCAAATTCTTCACAAAGTAGTTTTTGTTCTGCAATCAATTCGTTCAGTGCAGATTGTTGTGACTTTTGTGCCATGCGATGCAGCCCCTTTTGAGCATCAGTCTATCAATAGCACATTTTAAAACATATTTATGCCAAAGGCTTTGCTTATTTACTGGGTTAAATGAAAAACTCATGATTGAAACAGGCTTAAAATGAAAATATGCAGATAAAACCCATCTCAAAGCTTGGCATCTATTTTGCTTAATAGTATTACGTTTTATTAAAAAAGTAATATTGGGGCTAGGAAAATATGGGTTACATCACACGAGAACTCAGTCCTAAAAGCAAATTTTTGCTCAGCTTAGGATCATTTTTAATACCAATGCTCATTTGGTGTGCAGTAAGTTATTTACCATTTATCTGGCATCCGCAAGTACAAATTACAGATTCTGGTAGTGTGCCGTTTTTACAAGAAGGAAGCCGTGTTGATAAAGCTGTGTTTTATCATGAAGCACAAAATGCAGTTGATCATGACTTAGCCGTTCCTCAAGGTAAACTGGTTAACCCAATCTACTTACCAGCCCCACATGAGGTGGTGAAAGCTTTAGTGACATCTTTTACAACGGCTCCAGCACAGGCTGATGCGCCATGGTTACATCAAAGTCTCTGGCATAGTGTCAAAATCGTATTCACTGCATTTTTTATTTCATCAATTATTGGGGTTCCACTTGGAATTCTTTGTGGCTTCTCAAGCACTATCTCAAAACTTGCTGAACCCTTTGTTGAGTTTTTCCGTTATCTACCAGCCCCTGCATTTGGTGCATTAGCCGTAGCAATTCTCGGCATAAATGATGCACCGAAAATTGCCATTATTGTGATTGGGACACTGTTTCAACAAATTCTAATTATTGCCAATACCACTCGGATGGTTGATCAGGGACTGATCGAAGCGGGTTATACACTCGGAACAAATAAAATGAAAAGCCTGTTTCACGTCATTATCCCTGCAGCATTACCTGATATTTATCAAAATCAACGTGTACTACTCGGCTGGGCTTGGACCTATTTGATCGTTTCTGAGTTAATTGGCGCAACATCTGGCATTACCTGGTTTATCACCCAACAAGCTCGCTATCAACACTTCGACAACGTTTTTGCAGCTATTTTGATTATTGGTGTGATTGGATTGCTCTGCGATGTGATTTTAATGAAGCTAGGACAACATCTTTTTAAATGGAAAGTAGGAGCAAAATAATGGGAACTACAGAATTTAATGCTCGTGAGTATTTTAATCAAATTTATCAACGCCCTGTCATCTTAGAAGCCAAACAACTAAGCCAAATCTTTCAGCATGGTAAAAGCTCGCGCACAATTTTAAATCAATTAGATCTGAAAATTCATAAGCGTGAATTGATCTGTGTGATTGGTCCATCAGGCTGTGGGAAATCAACCTTTAGCCGAGTTGTGGCAGGTTTAGATCCTTATAGCAGTGGTGAACTGCTAGTAGATGGGCAACCTATTTCAGGTCCAAGCCCTGAGCGCGGCATGGTGTTTCAAGGCTACACTTTATTCCCATGGAAAACAGTAAAGGAAAATGTCATGTTTGGGCCACTGATGAAAGGTGCAAGTCAGGCATCGGCTGAAGCGGCTGCACGGGAATGGATTAATATTATTGGCTTAGAAAAATATGAAAACCAATATCCACATCAACTATCTGGTGGTATGAAACAACGTGTCGCTATTGCCCGCGCATTAGTCAATGAACCCAAGATTCTGCTGATGGATGAACCATTTGGCGCGCTTGACCCGCATACTCGTCAAAAAATGCAGAGGCATCTGCTAGATCTATGGCAAAACATTGATATCACTATCATCTTTGTGACACATGACATGGATGAGGCTATTTTGTTGGCCGATCGTATTGTTGCCTTAAAAGCAAATCCTGGGGAAATTAAAGAAATTATTGAGGTCAATTTACCTCGACCGCGACATCAAGATTTAATGCAAACAACTGAGTTTAAAGAACTACGCAAACATGTAGATCGACTTGTCCATGCTGATGAAGATGAGCTTGACCCTGCTTTGGCTGAGTTACCTGTCATCCCACGTATGACGAAAGTTAGTCATGTGAAGTAAGGAGCTGATCAGATATGTCATATCTATATTTATGTATTGCTATTGTGGCTGAGGTCATTGCAACTTCTGCTCTTAAAGCTTCTGACGGATTTACTCAATGGTTACCCGCCTCAATTACAGTGGTGGGTTATTTAGTTGCAATTTATTTCCTTGCACTGACCATGAAAACTGTTCCTGTGGGAATCACTTATGCGCTATGGTCTGGAGCAGGCATTATCCTAATTTCCTTCATTGGTTGGGTTTACTACAAACAAAATCTCGATGCGCCTGCATTGTTAGGTTTAGCCTTTATGGTCATAGGAATCATCATCATTAATGTTTTTTCAAAAAGTACTGAAATCTAACCCGATGCCTAGTTGCATCTTTCTTCTCAAATCATCTGAAATTGAAAGCTTATTTTTATGCGTTTAAGTCAAAACACAAAAGTTTTTTAGGATCTCAAATTGACAAACTTAAACATCAAGCAAAAAGCTTTCTGCTTTGCCACTTGAAGAAAAAATGAAAGAGTATACGGAGAGCTTTGGGATTAAACATTGAGGCTAGATCCCTCTCTTGGTGAAGGACGTACGGAAACCTTAGAATGATCAGAACTTGCAAAAATTCCAAATAAAGCAGACATTAAAGAGGTTTTTGATCTAAGTTAAGATTGACCCCAAAATGCCCCTAATGTTGTTGCCCAAAAGCCCATGCATGAGCTAATTTACCCAACTGAAGCACAATAGTCAGAAAGCCAAATCAAATCAATATTTGAGCCAGACTATAGATAGACTTTACGATTTCCGATGCCAATGAGCCAAGTCCCTCACTACAAGAAATCCGAATAGATGACAAATGTCTTAGAGCTGTCATATTACTTGAATTTTCTTTTGTCTGAGCAGAAATGATCACACTGCATCAGGATTAAACTTGAAGTATGTGTCATTGATAAAGAAAGTGTTTTAAATACATCACCCTCAAATACAAAAGAGGCTTTCTTTTAAAGAAAGCCTCTTAAAAATTATTTGTATTATTTCAGACCTTCGACCAATTCAGGAAAGATCACACCATCAACATCTACCTTCGTGCTATACACACCATTTTTGACGTTAAACTCATTCACAAAATATGTTGAACCATAAATCGAATCTAACCCATTGCCTTTGGCAAAGACTTTCTTGTTCGCATCTATATCCAGTAAATGTGTTCCATCTATAAATTGTAAATATTGAGCTGGTTCAACACCAACACGTTTTGCCATGATTTTGACTGCATCATCACGCGTTGCTGGATCATTGATGTATTTAACGGTTTTATCCCATACTTGTATGATTTTTTTCCAATCTTCTTTATGTGAGGATAGATGTGCCGTATTCACCGTTAAAGTGTCATAAATCAAACCAGGTTTGTCTTTAGAACTATAAATAATTTTAGAACCAGCAACAGCTTTCAAAGCCTGATTTGCAACGGGTTGCCATACAGCAATTGCTGCAACATCGGGACTTGAAAATACTTGAGGGAGCTCATTGGTAACAGCATTTACTAAAGTCACATCAGTCGCTTGAATTTTATAATCACTTAACGCGGTAGATAACAAATGATGATCAACTAGCCCTTTTTCAACAGCAATTGATTTCCCTTTCAAATCTGAAATTGAGTTGATCCCATCTTTCGCAATAATAACGTCATTTCCAGCAGAATAATCAGTGGCCATAATCATTACGCCCTTGGTTCCTCCAGAAGCAATGACCAAATTGTCCCCATTCGATACTGAGATTGCATCTAATTGATTCGCTGAGAATGCGTTAATAGATGCCGAATAATCGAACCACTTAAATTCAACATTCAAGCCTGCATCCTTTAACCACCCCTTTTCAATTGCAACTTGCCAAGCAACCCAGCCAGGCCAATCACTATAGCCAATGGTGATTGGCTGCGTGTTGGTTGAGGCAGATGCCGTTTTCTGCTTTTCTGGAACCTTGGCAGTATTGTCACACCCTGCCAAGAAAGTAGCAGAAACCATAGATACTGATAAAAATACTTGTTTAATCATGAGGTTATTCCCCGATGCAGTTAGGCTTAAAGTTGCTCTCTAATAGATGTACAGCATTATGATTTCAATGCATTCAGATTTTCGTTTTGCGGAATCGGAGGCATTACGGCATCCATAAGCTCCAAATGCCCTTTAATCACCCCTTTCAAGGCAATGAATTTTTGACTTAAAGCTTTTAACTCAGTGCTTAGACCCTGTAAAATCATCACTTCTAGAATCTTTTGCTCGTCCAATTGAATATGCAGTGAGCTCACGACTTGTTCTAAAAATTGGCGCTGTAAATCTAGCAATTGGATCCTAAGTGGGGTCACACTGGCGTTATAAAGTAAAGTGAAAGTCCCTACCATCACGGCGTTACGTTGCTCTTGATCCGCGATCAAATGCTTATTGATCATATCGACGATTGCTTGCGAACGGCTTTCATAGTGTTGATCAACAATTTTTTGATCCAATGCATCAACGGTTCGTTCTGGTACAGTAATACTGATTCGCGCCAACTTTGGTTTAGACACGTCGTTATCCTTTTTTCGTTAAATCTTGTTTGATGTAAATTCCAGCTCTTGCACTTAAAATTTCTATGGCAAATAGCTTAAGTATGGAGATTAAAGCGATTAAACTCTCTTTGAAGTGTTTAGACATCTGCAACCCCTATCAGTATTACCAAAAAAGTTTTTTGTATTACCAATAAATAAGCAGAATGCATGCCAATTTTTTAAAGCAAATTTAAAGCTACAGCGCATAAAAACGTTTATTTTTTGTGCGGAATTATTTTTTATTTTTAGAAGTGACACATCTAAGTGCATTGTGGGAAATCAAAGATGATTTTCAGTAAAACATTTATAAAATAAGAGCTAGCATACCAAGTAATAACCATCGTCAAGAAGATACGGGGGCAATACTACTTATCCAGATATCAATCTGGCAGATAAAAAAAATCGCCAAATGGCGATTTTTTCTTTATTGATACACTTTCTGGAACTCACCCAAAATTGGTGCGGAAACACCATCTTTATAGACATATCGAGAGATAATTCCTTTGTCAGTATAAATATTCATTTTAATTGAGCTCGTGCCTTTTAAGCTGCCCATCAAATTCACAGGCGCTAAAATATAATTCGTAGAACGGTTTGCACCTAACACATGATCATGCTCTGTAGGGCCTGTTACAGCAAAGGATTGGCTTTTTTGCTCATTTGTAAATTCAACCTTTTGGATATCATATTTGTTATAGGTACTACTCAAATGAATTTTTAATTTAAGTAACTCCTTGTTCGATTCATTCCAGCTTACAGTAACTACTGGACAAAGCTCATTTTTCGCACAAATCAGCAAACCTGTCGTACCCACATTTTGACGACTTGGGTCTGTAGCGGTCGTTGCACAACCCGAAAGGAACATCGCTCCTAACCCCATGAGTAGCCATTTTTTTGGTGATACGTTCATTATCATTATATTTTACTCCTAGAAACTTAAAAAACTTTAAAAGTTCAAATAAGGGATGACTTCACATACGTACTATTTTTGACGAATCTGCGCCTAAATCAAGCTTTTTATTACACTACGATATAAATTTTATACGATTAAGCACCATCTGCAAAACCACTCACAGTAGCTGACTGAAAACAGCAGTTATGTTTAATCGCCTTTTTCATGGATTTGCTCTAACACACGCATAAATACAGGAAAGATTATCTTTTCGACAAAAGCCATCAAGCAAATATCGTTCATTATAAATATTATACGCAGTCAGCAATTCAGTTTTAAAAGACAAATGAAACCGATCACTATGCATGACGAACTGAATCAACATCAATTATACTAAGTCCAAAAGATCACGACTGATACAGCCGCCAATGAAATTTTTTACTTGTGCATCCTGCCAAAACCAAGTCTTTTTTGCTAACTCACAATGTGTGAGTTGCCAAACTACACTCGGTTATATTGCATCAGAAAAAGACATGGGGAGTTTTGAACAACATAGTCCCGTACTTTGGTTGGCGCTCAATGAACAATATCAAGAAAAACGCTATAAACCTTGCTATAACTATCAGCATCATCAAGTGTGTAATTGGGTCATTCCAGCTGAAAGTAGCGATATTTACTGTGAATCATGCGTGCTTACCTATACCATCCCAAGTCTAGAGAATCCTGATCATATCGTCTACTGGTCCCGCCTCGAACATGCTAAACGCCGTTTTTTATATTTAATGCAACGTCTTAATATTATGCCGAGACCCAAATATAACGATGATGACCGTTCTGGGCTACGCTTTAATTTTTTAATGCCAGAACAAGGTCTGCCTGTGCTGACTGGACATGCCAATGGTGTCATTACTCTCAATGCCAGTGAAGCAGATGTTATTTATCGTGAAACCACACGTATTAAAATGGGGGAAAATTATCGAACACTTTTGGGTCACTTTCGCCATGAAAGTGGGCATTATTATTTTGATCTCATTAAATCGCTCCACCCTGAACTGGTCGATGAATTTCGTCAGTTTTTTGGTGATGAACGCCAAGACTATAACGAAGCACTACGACGTCACTATGAAGATGGCCCACCACAAAACTGGGATAAATTTTATGTGAGCTCCTATGCCAGTACACACCCATGGGAAGATTGGGCAGAAACATGGGCACATTATTTACATATGATGGATACGCTAGAAACCGCTTACTACGCAGGTTTAATTGTTCGAAACAACAGGAAAGACGAGAATGACTTAGCCTTTTATGAGAACCCCATAGGCGCTCAAGATTTTGATCTACTACTGAAACAATGGATGACACTAACCTTTAATTTGAATGCTTTGAATCGGAGCATGGGGTTAGAGGATGCCTATCCTTTTACCTTGTCCAATCCAGTACTCGATAAATTACGGTTTATTCATAAACATGTGTTGGGTAAAGCGTTTCATCTCGAAATAACTTGAACCTAAACCCTAAAACCAAATATGAAATAGTTAAATGATCACATCACGAACTTTGATGTATCTCAGTAATAATTGTCATAAAATAAAAGACATGTTTAGCCTATATAGATAACTGCCGTGCTAAAAACTATGCTTTCACAAAGACATCATGCTTTACCACGGTCTTTTATTTTAGGATTAATTATTGCTTTATTCCCTGCCTGCCAGTTGGTCAAAGTTAAAGAAAAAACCATTCACCAATCCATTCGTAATAAGTCGGAAAATATATTAACGCATGACCAATTAAGTACCGAAACCCTAAGTTTATTAAAACTACTTAGCCTGACTCCACAACAATGCACTGCTAAATTGGAAATATGTTTAAACCGCTTAAATCAACAAAATACCATTGCTGTTGATGAACGTTATGCAGCATTAAGTGAACTATATTTAGCCCAAGCATTACAGCTATCAAAGCAAAGAGACTGTACCCAATCAGAGACCTCGGGTGAGAATCCTTGCTTGCAGAATAGCCTAGAAGCATTTGACCAAAGCTTACGCTATAGCTATGTATACTTATTTAAAATGCAAGAAAGCCCAAGTACCCGCGTTTTTGATCAAAGACAAATGCATGTCAGAAGCTTTTATAATGTTGCATTATCACGTCTCATTACTACGGCGTACCACACGCAGCCTTTTCAGCAAGTTCCTTCGCAACTCAACATAAAAAAAAGCAGATACCTCATAAGCTTAGAACACTATCCCGAACTCAAAAATAAAGGTATTGAACGAGTTCAATCAAGTTATAATTTAAATTTCTCAGGTTTCTATCAAGTCAACCGTCAAGATGGTCTTGGTGCAGAGTTTGTGGTCGCTACAGCGTCGGAACCACCCACTAAAAATGATTTTATCCTTGACCCTATATTGTTTTATCAAAATCAGCGCAATCCAAATATACATTCTGCACAATATTTGTCTGTCACTGCTACAGCACAGCCCCAAAATGCAGAAAGTGATATTGAAAATATCCTCAACGGAACAGCTACTTTTGAGATTGAGTTATTTAATCCATATACACAAAAGTACGTTGAAATTAACCAACAAAAATACATCCTCACGGCAAATTATTCCGTACCTTTTGCCTATTGGTTAGCTGAAAATAAATTAGGCTCAACAGGTTATTTAACCTTACTTGATCGAACAGAACGCTTACGGATGCCGCATGTCTATATGCTTGAACCATATCAACCAAATAAGGAAATTATTATCCTCATTCATGGCTTAGCCAGCAGTCCTGAAACATGGATCAACCTGACCAATAACATTTTAGGTGACAAAGTCTTACGTGAAAACTTTCAAGTTTGGCAGGTATTCTATTCGACCAATATGCCCATTTTTGAAAGTCGCTATCAAATTCACGCCCTACTCAAAAAAGCCTTTGCACAAGTTAAACCTAACTCTCGTTCAGCCAGTGATGCTGTGTTGATTGGACATAGTATGGGAGGCGTGATTAGTCGTTTATTGATCAGTGAGCAAGATATTTCGGAACAAGTGATTCCACTTTTAAACTATGAACAATACATTCGCTTGCAACAGTATCCGATCATCAAAGACCGTTTTCAGTTCCACTCAGACTTACCTATTGGACGTGCAGTATTTATTGCTGCACCTCACCGTGGCAGTGAACTGTCCGATCGCTGGTATATGGGGGTAGTGAAAAAAATGGTGAAGCTACCAATCACGTTTTTTAACCAAGTTGATATGCAGTTGAATGGCAGCTCTAGCACTAAAGGCATGGTGCAATCAGGACCAGATGACTTAAGTCCAAAGTCTCGTTTTATGACGTTGACCCATAACATCATGCCTGTTTCCACCATTCCCTATCATTCGATTATGGGTAACTACCGTCAGACCAATGATACACGTGAAATGAGTGATGGTATTGTGCCCTATTCGAGTTCACATTTAGACCATGCTGTATCTGAAAAAATTATTAAAGCGAAGCATTCAGTACATGAAGAAGCAGAGACTTTATTGGAGTTACGTCGTATTTTAAGACTGCACCTTGAACAAAACCCAAACAGATAATCAATACTGCTAAGTTTTTGATATAATTATCTTATTTTAGAAAATATAGCCAAGCTTAAATAAGTAAATGCTTTAACACTTTTTTGAATATTTTCGCTTTAGCAAGGAATACAGCACAATGCTTCCATTCCCCATTCAGCACCGACTGGCTGGTTTTTACTTCTTTTATTATTCTATTGTAGGCACATTCATGCCGTTTTGGAGTTTATATCTCGAAGATCAAGGCTTTAACTACAGTGAAATCGGTATTCTTTCATCCATTGCCATTATTACCCGTTTTTTTGCCCCGTTTATTTGGGGTTGGATTGCAGATAAATCAGGGAAACGGATGCTCTTAGTCCGAGTTGCTACATGGATGGAAGCTTGTATTTGGTTCATGATTTTTATCATTCCAAACTCCTTTCAAGCCGTTGCTCTGCTCATGCTAATTTTTAGTTTTTTCCAAAATGCAATTTTAGCTCAATTTGAAGGTGTTACCCTATTTTGGCTCGGAGAACAACGGAGTGCATTATATGGAAAAGTCCGGAAATGGGGTTCTATTGGTTTTATAGTCGGTGTGTTTGGTATTGGTGCATTATTAGAAATAATTCCAATTTCTATGCTGCCCATTCTACTACTATGTATTTCTTTTTTGGCTTTTCTTTGGTCGTTTAACATTCGTGAGCCAACCACAGCTCCCAATTCTCAAAAGCACCTTGAGCCACTCTTACCTATCTTAAAAAAGCCTGTCGTAGCCGCATTTTTTAGCATTGAATTTATTCTACTTTTTTCACATGCCCCATTTTATAGTTTCTATAGCAACTATTTAAAACAAACAGGCTATTCAACCACTGAAATTGGTTTTTTATGGTCAGTGGGCGTCATGGCTGAAATTATTATGTTTGCCGTTGCTCAGGTGTTTTTCAAACGTTTTTCATGGCGGCTCCTTGTTTCTGTTTGCCTCATTCTCACGGCGCTACGCTGGTTTTTGATAGGTTCTTTTCCACAAATCTTCACGATTCAATTTTTAGCACAAACCATTCATGCCTTTAGTTTTGGTTTATTCCATTTGATTGCTATGCGCATCATTTTCCAAAATTTTAGTTTAGGCCAACAAGGCCGTGGACAGGCACTTTATAGCACCATGTGGGGCCTTGGTGTCGCATCAGGCAGTATTCTTGCAGGACATTATTGGAGCATTCTATCAGGCGAATATATTTTTATTTTGGCTGGTATTGCCGTCTTATTCGGGCTGTCTTTGGTAATCTTTCTGCCCAAAGAAGTACAAGCTTAAGCCGCTTTTTGAGCGACACTTATAGCTTGGGTAGTTAAACTAACATAGCCTTTCTATACGTGGATCTCACGATATCTATGAAACCATGGTTGAGCTTGTTCAAGTTGATTGGCCAATTGTAGTAGCAAGTCTTCACGGGCAAAAGGCGCAATAAACTGCGAACCAAGCGGTAGGTTATTAGCATTCCAATACAAAGGTACAGACATTGCGGGTAAGCCTGTAATATTTGCCAGTTGTGTAAAAGGCACCCAAAGCAGATTATCTTTTACAATTTTATCTACCAACTTCCCTTGAGCGAGCAAATGCACCTTACCGACTTTAAGTAGGCTTTTTAGAATCGGCTTTTGCCATAAAGGTGTAGAAACTTGTCCATTTTTGGGCGCGACTGAAGCAGTTGCAGGAGTTAAATAAAGATCATAATGGTCAAAGAATTGGTTCATTCGAGTCACATATATTCCCCAATGATTCAGGTTATGAATATATTCTAAGGCTGTTGTTTTCGCACCAAAGGCAGCCAGAGTTAAAGAATCCAACTCGAAATCGCCTGCTGTTGTTGGGACTTGTTGTTTGATCTGCTCTAACATATACGAAAATTGACTGAACCATGTCGTGATAAAGTCGCGGGCCAATGCCATACCATCAATTTCAGGTTGTGCTTCAACTACTGTATGCCCTAATGACTCCAACAAATGTGCCGTATGCTGTACAGCAGCAATAGCATCTTTAGATACTGTAGTTCCAATAGGAGACTGCGTACAAAATGCAATTTTAAGTTTTTTTACTGGCTGCTGTAGACAGGCCAAATAGCTTTGGCCGGGCTGTTCAATTTTAAACAATGAGCTATGTTCCGCACCGTGCGTTGCATCAAGCATTGCAGCACTATCTCGCACAGTTTTCGCCAATACATGCTGTATGGCTGCACCATGCATTGCTTCACTCATATCTGGACCCCACGGCGTACGTCCACGACTTGGTTTAAGACCGAATAAACCACAATATGATGCAGGGATCCGAATTGATCCTCCCCCATCACCTGCACCAGCAATCGGTACAATCCCTGCTGCAACGGCCGAAGCAGAACCACCAGATGATCCACCACTATTATGTTTTAAATTCCATGGATTACAACAACTACCCCAAGCATCAGGTTCAGTAATACCTTTAATACCAAATTCAGGCGTATTGGTACGTCCAAAGGTCAAGATCCCAGCTTTCTCCCAGCGGTTCACTATTTCTGCATTGTGCTGTGCAATATACCCCGTTCGTTTAAAGGCTTGGCACCCATAAGAGGTGGGATAACCCGCATATTCCTGAAATAAATCTTTAACTAAAAATGGTACACCAGCAAATGGCCCAGATAACACATTCTGAGCGCGCTTTTTAGCATAATCATGCATGGGAATAATAATGGCATTTAAGGCTGGATTAACTTGCTGACTGCGCTCAATCGCAAGTTGTAATAATTCAGCAGGATGGACTTGTTTTTGTGCAACTAACTCAGCCAATCCTAAAGCATCGTATTGCAGATATTCAGAAAAAATCATTGTGATCCAAATATATAATTCTTATTGTTATCTAGTTTTACCTGCTTTTAGATTAAGAGGCAATACGTACTTGGTTCCGCCCTAATGTTTTCGCTTGGTAAAGCGCCCGATCTGCCTGATTTAAAATACTCTGTAGACTATTTTGCGTTGGTAGCACCTGATGCACTACGCCTAAGCTCACGGTCATATTTAAAACTGCATGCGCCACTTGAGTCTTGGACAACGCTACGGCACGACAAATACGCTCTGCAATCATTTCTGCTTCAACTAAGTTCGTATTCTTCAACACCACAACAAACTCTTCTCCCCCCATACGTGCAAATAGATCTTGTTCACGCAAATTACTTTTGACCGTGGCTGCAAAGCTTTGTAGCAAAACATCTCCTATATAATGCCCATATTGATCATTCATTTTTTTAAAATGATCAATATCAAGCATAATAATCGTAAGCGATTTGAATTGATTTTGTTTTAGTAGATTCTCAGTTTCTGTAAAGAAAAAACGACGATTAGCCACATGAGTTAAAGGATCATGATTGGCAAGATATAAGACTTCCTTATATAAAGCATGCCGATTTCGGCTTACGATACATAATAGCAAAGGCGCAATCATCAGCATGCATAGACCAATTCTTACGGACATTGACGTTGCCAAAAAATTATCTGCAGTTCGTGAAATATAATAGGTTGTTAAACTATGATATAGCACCAAGCAGACGGTACTATTAATTACACTGACGTAAAATAAATTATAACTCAAGGCCGCCCAAATCAACCCTGCTAAAGGAAAAAGCAAAGCGCCTGGACCAAAGAAAATATGTGTACAAGCCACAGAAACAATAACAGAAAATAGTGGCAATAAATCTATAAACTTTGTCTCACACTGCCTCCGATTTTTCCAAATATTGGTGAACTTTTTCCCAGTCGGGAACGTAAGCATCAATGGTAAAATAGAGATACAATTTAAGACTTCACCTGTCCACCAAATATAAAACTCAGACCAAGAGTCATCTGCCGTCATAAATGTATGTGGCATATGTGGAACAACGGTCACAGCAAAAATCGCACTAAAGAAACAGCCAATAAATATACAGACTAAAAATAAATAAAGAAAATTTAATCCTTTATTATCAGAACGATAATCTATTTGTAAATATTGAATAAAAAACAGAGAGACACTGACTGTAATAAAATTGGCAACAGTTAATGCTAAAGTTAGTTCAAAATGGTTTCCCGTTACCAAGTCCGCAGACATATAACCAATAAAAGCGCCTATCCATCCCCCCAGATTTCTTAACTGAGGAAATCTTAAAAACAAGCCGATGAGTACAGCATTGGCGGGCCAAAAATAAGCAAAATATGCAATCGGTCGTGTCAGTATTCCAAGCAAACAACAGACAAAAATGACCAAAGCAATCAATGCACATGCGCGGCCATGTTGTTTAAAGTTAAATGGTACTTCTGTTAGCTTTCCTGCGTACAAAATATTCCCTCATGTTTACATGAGTTTAGCAACATCATGTTTTTTATTGCCCTTTAGACTTCAAATACTCATTGAATAGAAGTCATTTTGCATTGACAATATTTACTAAACAAACTGTATAGATTGTTAGGTGGCGTTTCAATATTATTTTTTATTTATGCTCTAAATTTATATCATTTGTAAAAAAAAGTTGCCCATTTAAAAAAGCCTCCAAATCAGGAGGCTTTTCTATAGTGAACTTATTTTGCTTCAGAAGCAGCTACTGGCACTGATGCACCTGCCTCCTCAGACTCTAAAGGTGCAGCATCAATCATGTCAGGGCTCACCTCAATATTGGTTACTGGTGTTTCGGTTGCTGAACTTTCCACTGCTGTTTGTTCAGCTTCTTGTTTTTTATCGCTACATGCCGCAAGCGAAATCATCGTTGCAGAAGCTAAAACCACCAAAGCCATTTTCATGTTAATCATTATTCACCTTCGAATTAGTCATCAATTACCTGAAACCATACTACGTATTTTTGATGCAGTTTAAAGTATTAGTTTGTGAGCAATCTTTTGAAATTAAGGCAGAATTATAACATCATTAAGTCAAAATGATAAAAACAAGCCCAACTTGAGTTTGTTTTTATCATTTCTCATATAACCCAATACAACCTTTGGCTTAAACAGGATAAGCTGTGGCAACCTCTTGGCTAATCATGGCTGCTGTCGCAGCAGATAGCGTCCAGCCTAAATGCCCATGTCCTGTATTAAAGAACACACGCTCTAATTTTCCACGGCGTACCACTGGCATCATATTAGGCATCATCGGACGAAGGCCCGCCCAAGGAACCGCATGCTCTGTCGAGACTTTAAAGTTACGATTAGTCCAGTCCACCAAAGGCTGAATACGATCCGCTCGAATATCACGGTTATAGCCATTAAACTCAGCTGTTCCCGCTACACGGAATCTGTCTTTACCTAAACGTGAAGTGACGATTTTCGCACTTTCATCTAGCAAGCTTACCCATGGTGCATTTTGCTGACTCTCTTCGTCATTCAACATAACGGTAATCGAATAACCCTTCACTGGATAGACATTGACACGTTCTTGGACTAACTCTGCCAGTTGGTAACTGCCTACACCAGCACAAACCACAACAGCATCGGCAGCCAAAATCTCAACATCATTCGGTGCCAATTCTACATTTTCAGAACTCGGTTGTAATTTCACCTCAACACCCGTCGATAGATGTTGAATATCCGTTACATCCATCCCAAAACGGTATTTTACACCTAATCTTTGGGTGACTTCTGCCAAACCTGTGGTGTACTTATGAATATCACCCGTGGCATCACCTTCACAGTAGAATCCTGCATAATAGTCACCAGTCAGGGTCGGCTCAATTTGCTTAATTTCTTCATTGCTTACACCGCAACGTTCAAGTCCACCTTTATTCAACATATCATTGACGCGAATAGCAACGTCATAGTCTTGTTTATTATGATAAAAATGTAAAATTCCACGCTTCTCTAAGTTAAAGTCAATCGACTCTTTTTCAGCAACTTCAAATAAGCGCTGACGAGCCAATAGAGCTAAGCGGACTGTTTCGCGGGTATTGGTCTCATAATGTTTAATATTGCCTAGAAATTCCATCAACCATGCATATTTATGTACACTAAAAGATGGATTCAGCAACAACGGCGCAGATTTTTGAGACATCCATTTCATGCCTTTCAGCACTGTCGATTTTTGGTTCCAAACTTCAGCATTGCATGCAGACAGTTGTCCACCATTTGCAAAAGAAGTTTCCATGGCTGGAAATAGATGACGGTCAACAACGGTCACTTGATAGCCAAGTAAACTTAATTCATACGCAGTTGTGACGCCTGTAATTCCAGCACCAATGACAACGACATGACACATAGACACCTCCTTTTTATTGTTTGATGTCAAACCCCATCTGTCATGTGTACCTGAGAGCTTCGATCTAAAACTTCCCATGAAGCTTTAAACCATCCCCTTCGGTGAGTGATTGAACACTTCTCTCCAGAGTTTTTTCATTATTACAGTCCTTTTGCCTGAGAGTTTCCGGGGTCGTTGCTCCTTCGGCGAATGCAGAACATTTCTCTCCTGCAATAATGCTTATTATTCTATGAGCAATTTATATACCATGTAATCACCCGATTGGAAACTGCTCTTAAAGTATTATCTTTTGTTTATTGTTATAGAGCACAACCTCAGCTTAGGGCAAGCTTTGCACTATATTAATGAAAATAACGCTGCTAATGCTTTAAAATAGCACACATCCAGTCATACATTAGAGCTACCCCAAAGTCATCTAAAAGTCTTTGATCATGGTTATGGCTATACTCTTTGGATGTTTCATTTTATCTTTACTCAGTATTAAAAGAATGAATGAGTTGTTCTGCATCTTGATAAATTTCTTGCCAATGAGGTAATAACTCACTGTGAAAGTCTATAGTGAGATAACTCGTATTAAACCCATAATTGGGTTGATGTGTATTAAATTCACAACTTGTTTCACCACTCTTAAAATAAAGACATACAATAGTGAGACTTACCCCTTTACCTTTACGCTCCTGCCAATACACCTTTTTTCCAACACCGTCATCACTTTTTACCTCTATTTCATAGAGCCCCAAATCTGAGTTAAATGTTTTTGTTTCATCTATCCATATTTCACTCACCTCTTCTCCACTAGAAGAAAACATTCCTTTTCTTAATTTTCTTTTTAAATGACCAAAAAAATTAAAGAAGTCTTTACTTCCCCACTCCTCTTTCCAAACGGAACGTTGGTTTAATGCTATTGTGATCACATCTTTATTTTCAGAATCTAGTCTAAAGCCTTCTCTAGATGCTTTCATTTCAGGCCATTTCACTTTCAAATCAATACTTTGAATTTGATCATCACAACCTTTAGCCTCGTGTTCTTCTTCGATATTTTTTCCCCAATAATTCACACCTTGATAAGTCACTCTGCCATAATATAAATACTGCTTATCAATGAGCATGTGCCGATCACCAAATTTTCCACAAGCATATAATCGAGCTTTGACTTTTTCAGGATCATGCATACTGTCATAGCCGTATATCAACAATGAAATAACCAAAACTGTGAGTAATGATAAAAATAAAATGGTGCCTCGTCTTACGCTGCTTAGCTTTTCATTCATACCCATTCCTTCTTATTAAAAAAATAAACTATCTAAATGACTTAACTCGAATCAAAGATAAGAAATTGGCTTAAAAAAAGAGAAAGACTAGAGCCATTTGTTGGGTTAACACACTAAACTTACAACTCTAGCTCTTATGCTCCTTGCGCCACATACGGCTCATACCCAATTATTCTGTGTTATTGATGATTTTTTCAGAAATTTAAAAGACCTAAACATTAAATTTGTTTACTCAGTAAGACCAAATGAAGGTTAATCAAAGGTTGTCCTACATTGGCATCCAATGGGTAAGATTCCGTCTTATGAGTATCGTGATAACCATGACGTGCATAATATGCTAACAATTCTTTTCTTACATTTAAGACCGACATGTTCAACCTAGCAATATGTTGCTTTTGTTTAGCAAAAACTTCTGCAAAATTGAGTAATTTCTTTCCATAACCTGAATTTTGATGCATAGGTAAAATTGCAAAACTTCCAATTTCAATAGAGTCAACATCTTCGGTTAAGCCAATGCACCCCAAAATTTGACCATCCGCTTCTAAAACAAAGAGCTTAAAATTTTCTTTTTGTAGTTCGATTTTTAACTGCTTTGAAGATATACGATCTCCAGCAACAACATTAAATTCATGTGTCCAACCTTGGTTGGTACGATAGGCAATATTGATGACATCTACAACGTTTTCAATATCATTTAATTTTACCAAGCGAATTATATTGTCTTTCATATTCAAATAAAAAAGTCAGACCGAAGTCTGACTTTAATGTGTATTTTCTTAAATAGGAAGAAAATTCTCTAGCATTCAATCGGCGCAAATGGGGCAACGACATCTGCATTTTGAGCACGATGGCGCATAAAGTGATCCATTAAAACAATCGCAAGCATTGCCTCTGCAATCGGAGCCGCACGTACACCCACACAAGGGTCATGACGACCTTTGGTTAATACATCCGTGTCTTCACGATTAATATTGATCGTTTTACCCGGTGTGGTAATAGACGCTGTTGGTTTAAGCGCAATTGCAACACGAATGGTTTGACCACTCGAAATACCACCCAAAATGCCACCGGCATGGTTCGCGAGGAAGCCATCTGTGGTTAGCTCATCACGGCTCTCATGTCCGAACTGACCAGCAACGGCAAAACCATCACCAATCTCAACCCCTTTGACAGCATTAATGGACATCATGGCATGGGCAATGTCAGCATCTAGACGGTCAAAAACAGGCTCACCCCAACCTACAGGTACTTTTTCAGCCAAAATTTCAAGCTTTGCGCCACAACTGGTACCTTGTTCACGCAATGAAGTCACCAGTGCTTCAAAACGCGGTACGGCATCGACATCACCGCAGAAAAAAGGATTATTGGGTACTTCATTCCAATCCAATTTTTCAGCAACTTCAGTTCCAATTTGGGTCACATGACCACGAATTAAAACACCAAACTTTTCGGCCAAATATTTTTTCGCAATCGCGCCCGCAGCCACACGCATAGCCGTTTCACGCGCACTCGAACGACCACCGCCACGGTAATCACGGAAACCGTACTTTTGTGTATAAGTATAGTCTGCATGTCCCGGACGGAAGCTTTGTGCAATGTTACCGTAATCTTTGGATTTTTGATCGGTGTTACGGATCAATAAACCAATTGGTGT
>NZ_DKIK01000089.1:0-7530 GCF_002454215.1 Acinetobacter sp. UBA6720 | reverse complement strand
GAGGTGCCCGGCTTACGACGGTCTAAATCTTTTTGCAAATCGTCTGCTGTAAGCTCAAGACCCGGTGGAACACCATCCACAATCGCCATTAAGCCTACACCATGAGATTCACCACAAGTCGTTACACGGAAGAGTTGCCCTATACTATTACCTGCCATGTCCAACGACTCCTTTTATGCTTGAACAGATTGAATGAATAAATCACGGAATTGACGGCACTGAGCTGCAGTCAATGCAAAAATTCCTGTACCGCCTTTTTGGAACTGTAACCAGTAAAAATCAACGGTATTAAAGTTTTGGCGCATTGCCCATTCAGAATTACCCACTTCAATCACGATGAGACCATCTTCAGTTAAGTAATCTGGTGCTTGAACTAACATTTTACGAACCAAATCCAAGCCATCTTGACCCGCTGCCAGTGCCAATTCTGGTTCATGGTGAAATTCTTCTGGTAAGTCTGCCATGTCTTCAGCATCCACATAAGGCGGATTAGACACGATGAGATCATATTGATTTTCAGCAGGAATTTTGGCAAACAAGTCAGACTCAAGTAAAGCCACTTGATATTGCTTGTCGTGGTGTTCTGAGTTAATTTGAGCCACTTCTAAAGCTTCTTTAGAAATATCAGTTGCATCCACTTCAGCATCTGGGTAGGCATAAGCTAAAGCAATCGCGATACAACCTGAACCCGTACACATATCTAAAATACGTTGTGGTGTTTTTGGATTTGGATTTTCTGGCAAGTTATTGACTGCCTCACCCATTTGGCCATTTTCACCTAAGCAATAAGGTGCAAAACGGTTTTGAATCAATTCTGCAATCGGTGAACGCGGAATCAGTACACGCTCGTCGACATAATATGGTTTACCATCAAAATATGCCAAATTAAGCAAATACGAAGTCGGTACTTTTTCATTAATACGACGTTCTAATAAACTTAAAACTTCTGCTTTTTCACTTGGTAGTAACTTTGAATCTAAGATTTCAGCATCCGCATTCCAATCTAAAGATAAAGTCTGTAACACCAACGCTGAACTTTCAGCAAAATAGTCTTCTGTACCTTGACCTAAATGTGCATCGTATTGACGTAATGCTGTCACTCCAAAACGGATAAAATCACGAATTGTACTTAAGTTTTCAGCGGCTTCCTGTATATGTTCAGGGCTAATAGTCGGGCGATCCACTAAAGGCGTCTCCAAGGTCATTGTAAAAACGCCTTATGATACCCTGTTTTTCTATGATTTATAATGTTTTGATGCACAGCAAACACATTTTCATACGCTTTGCACTTATTTGCTTATACTGCCTGTACGTGCTTCGTACATATCTGCACGGGTTTGTGTCATTTGCATCAGACATGAAATCCGCTGAACTTCAGTCTTTTCATTTTTCACAATGGGTTTGTTATTACAAATTTGATCACGCTGCTCAAGCCATTGCTGATGAGATTGTTTAACCAAAGCTTGCTCATTAGTAGGGGTTTTGTCTAAATATATTTTGAACACTTTTTTTAAGCGTTTTTTTTGTACTTTATATTCTTTACTCATGCATGTATCAATCTCACTCAATACATTGCCTGTTTGTTTCATACATATTTCATATTCTTTACTTGGACCCATCGCAAAGGCTGAACCACCGCACAATCCCATTACAAGGAGTAGACCTAATATCTGTTTCAATTCCATTCCCCAAAACAAATGTTCTTTAATCATTTTTTAATCTAATCATTCACAACATCTACGCGTTGCAGCGCTTTAATATAACATCCTATTTTGTATGAACATACTAAACACTTATAAAATTTCCACATCCTTACTTTTACATGAAGTCACAGGCTTTACATTGAAATCAGATCAAATGGCTTTATTATGAAATGAATTATTTTGCTGATTACGTCCCAACCTATGAGTTATAAACACAATAATCTAATGGCGATGCGTGAGCGTTATTGGAATGACACTGAAAATAACCACGTCGACATTGAAAAAGCTTTTTTTCAAAACCTACTACAACAACAAGGTATCTTTGACTGCGCGACCGTTGAAGATGCAAAATATTTCTTTTTTAGTCTACCAAGCATCATTATTGTTAAAGGTTATGCACACGGTTTTATGCACCAACCTGTGCAAGAAATGATTCTACAACACATTCAAACGCATAAAAATGAACTGATTCAGAAGAACAAACTTAAAATCCAATTTCGCATGTAAAACCTCAGGTTGAGCTATTTTTAAGTACTTATCTGACACTTATAAGCTTTTTTAACTCGCTATTCAGCAAGTTGAACTTTTTTAATACGTGAATACACGATATTATCCGTTACAATCTTAAGTGCTGCCCTTGCTGATGAAAGGATTTTACTGAATTATGTCAGATCACAACGATAAGCTTAAACAACTGAAAACCTCCTCTATGGATCGTCGTTTATCGATTGCCAAAGCTTCGTTGCTTGCTGGAACACGTTGGGCAGCTTCTAGCGCAACGTCTATGTTTTCTAGTGAAGAAGAAAAAGAAAAAAAACGCAAAAAAGCCATGAAAGAACAAGCCGATTATTTGGTATCTGAAATTGGCAAGCTTAAAGGTTCCATCGTCAAAATTGGCCAAATGATGGCGCTATATGGTGAACATTTTTTACCAGAAGAAATCACACAAGCGTTAAATACTCTAAACAATCAAACAGTCGCTTTAGCATGGCCTGCGATTAAACAGCAATTACACAGCCAATTGGGTTCTAAACTGGATGATTTAACCATCGACCACGAACCTTTAGGCACTGCATCACTTGCACAAGTGCACCGCGCAACACGTAAGTCTGATGGTTTAGAGGTGGTATTAAAAATTCAATACCCAGGCGTTGCTGAAGCCATTGACTCAGACATGAGCCTATTCAAAAATATGCTTAAACTGACACGCATGGTGCCGCAAACACGTGAGTTCGATCAATGGTTCGACGAAGTCCGTGAAATGATGCACCGTGAAGTGAATTATAAAATTGAGGCTGCAACTACACGCCGCTTTGCTGCTCGCTTAAAAGAAGACCCACGCTACATCGTGCCACAAATTATTGATGACTATTGCACAGACCAATTGTTATGCATGACCTTTGAACGTGGTGTGCCGATTAACAGCCCCGTCATGCTGTCTCTACCGCAAGAACGTCGCAACAAACTTGGTGAAGCATCACTTGAAATTGCGGTACGCGAGATTTTTGAATGGGGTGAAATGCAGACCGATCCGAACTTTGGTAACTATCTGGTTCGCTTAGGTAATGGCAATGATATCTTGGATAAAATCGTTCTGCTTGACTTTGGTGCAATTCGACAGTTTGATGAACACTTACTCGGTGTTGCACACAAGCTCATTCATGCTGGATTTAACCACAATAGTGAAGAAATGGTTCAAGCAATGACAGGCTATGAATTTTTCGACTCTATCCCTCAAAGCATTAAACCAGATATGGCTAAAGTTTTTTTACTTGCAACTGAAGCATTCAGCAGTCCTAGTAACAATCCTGACTTACCTACTGGTGTTATGGATCAAAACTTTGCTTATGACTGGAAAGCTAGCCAACTTCATAGCCGTGTCATGCAACAAGCGTCTAAGTCGATGGCGTCTCGCTATTTCAGTGTTCCACCCAAAGAATTTATGTTTATCAGCCGTAAATTCATCGGTGCTTATACCTTTATGACCGTGATTGAAGCGAAAACTAATGTCCGCGCAATGGTTGAAAAGTTCATCTAAAAGCTGCATGACCAAAATGATGCAATGTCATTTTGGTCAATTGATCAATCAATTCAATTTCCAACGATTTAATAAAAAACTTTAAAAACAAATCATTAGAAGAATTTAAAACACACCACCTACCGTTTATCTTTGACAATACATCATGTCAGCGATGACATAGTCATTCATGTTCCGCTATGTCAGCATAAAAATACAGAATAATTCTGCTGGATGAAAATAATGACAAATATGGTAAATAAAGCGCAGGGATTTGGCTTATCACTGATCACAAAGATGGCAAGTAGTGACGTACTTGACCAATTAAGACTCAGAAAATTCGTGGAGAAATCGCTTTATCAGGGTTCAAAAGCAAGCTTTAAAACCCTATCAAAAACGCAAAAAGCTTTTAAAGCCAATACAGGTCTGCATAAACAGCGGCTCAACAATCAAGAAAAATCATTATTTGATCTGAACTATTCAGAAGATCAGCAAATGACCATCGACACCATGTCTCAATTCGCTGCAGATGTACTTTACCCATTAGCCGCAAATGCCGATCAAAATGAAACTTTTCCAACAGAACTTTGGCAATATATCGAAGACCTAGGTCTAAACTTTTATGCTTTGCCTGAAGCACTCGGCGGTATTGCATCTGAAAAAAATATTCTGAGTAATATACTTATTGCGGAGCATTTGGCCAAAGGTGATTTTAGTTTAGCTGCGGGTATGCTCTCTACCTTTAGTGTGATTAATGCCATTACACAATGGGGTTCTGAGCAAGTACAAGCTTTATATTTGAACAGTTTTGCGCAAGACAGTAGCATTCGCGCTAGCTTTGCAATTCAAGAAGCTACGCCTGCTTTTAATCCTTACCAGTTAAAAACCAAAGCCATTTCACGTGATGGCCAGTATTTTATTCAAGGGGAAAAGACACTGGTACTATTGGCTGAAAGTGCAGATATTTTCCTTGTCAGTGCCGAGCTTAATGGCCAAGCTGAAGTTTTTATTCTCAGACGCGATGAAAGTATTCAGTTTAAAAAATCTCCCGCTATGGGGCTCAAAGCCACCGAAACAGCAACTTTAATTTTTAATCAAACCCCTGCTTTACGCTTAGGTGATGAAGACTTCAACTACACTGCATTTTTAGACCTCGGCAATTTAATGTGGTGTGCAATGGCGGTTGGCACATGTGAAGCAGTCAAAAAATATTGTATTGAATATGCCAATGAACGCACCGCCTTTGGTGAACCCATTTCTCACCGTCAAAGTGTTGCTTTTATGATTGCCGATATGGCCATCGAAATTGATGCCATGCGTATGCTTATCCTAAATGCAGCAAGTCTAGCTGAATCTGGGCAGACATTTCACCGTGAAGCCTATTTAGCACGTTTACTTTGCGCCGAAAAAGCCATGAAAATTGGCACTGATGGTGTACAGATTTTAGGTGGGCACGGATTCACCAAAGAACACCCTGTCGAACGTTGGTATCGTGATTTACGTGCAACAGCAATTGTTCACTCTGGTCTACATGCATAATAAAAAGGAAAACTGGCATGAATTTACAAAACCCTAAAAAATTTAAATTGCTGATTGATCAAGCCCACCAAGTGGCCATCAATGTACTTCGCCCTATCTCCCGAAAATACGATAAAGCTGAACATAGCTATCCTAAAGAACTGGATATGTTGGCATCCTTAGTCGATGGTATGAATGAAGGTGGTGAAGGTATGAACGCAGGGGCCGCTGTTGGTAAGCGGGGTACCAATGAACAAGGCAATAAAAATGGAGTGAATCTCTCTACCGCTTTAAGTGTAATTGAGATGTGCTATGGAGATACCGCTTTACTTCTATCAATGCCCCGTCAAGGGCTGGGGAATTCAGCAATAGCCGCTGTTGCCAATGAAGAGCAGTTGGAGCGCTTCAAAAACACATGGGCGGCCATGGCAATCACTGAACCAAACTGTGGCTCGGACTCTGCTGCTATTCGCACCACTGCAACACAAGATGGTGATGATTACATCTTAAATGGTGAAAAGATTTTCGTGACTTCAGGTGAACGTGCCGATGCTATCGTTGTTTGGGCAACTCTGGATAAAAAGTTAGGGCGTTCAGCGATCAAATCTTTTGTGATTCCTAAAGGAACAGCTGGCATGATGGTAGAACGCTTAGAGCATAAGCTAGGAATTAAAGCATCTGACACCGCAGTTATTCGTTTTATTGACTGCCGTGTATCTGCAAGCAATTTACTTGGCAATGCTGAAATAGATGCAACTAAAGGCTTTGCTGGTGTGATGGAAACTTTTGATAATACCCGTCCACTCGTTGCAGCAATGGCTATAGGCTGTGCCAAGGCCTCACTAGAACGCATTAAAGAGATTTTTAGCGATTATTTTGATCCTCAATACATAACGCCATACTTACAGACGACTCATATTGAGAGTCAAATTTATCGTATGGAAGCCGAATGGGAAGCGGCACGTTTACTGACCTTAAAAGCCGCATGGATGGCAGATAACAGAAAAACGAACTCAAAAGAAGCCTCTATCTCAAAAGCTAAAGCTGGCCGGATCTGTAATGAAATTACGCTCAAGTGCGTCGAACTTGCAGCAACAGTAGGCTATAACGAAGATGAGCTTTTAGAAAAATGGGCAAGAGATTCTAAAATTCTAGATATTTTTGAAGGGACTCAGCAAATTCAGCAACTCATTATCGCGCGCCGTGAACTAGGCAAGTCATCCAGTGAATTAAAATAATTCAATATTAATAAGGCGATAACTAAAACTATCGCCTTTCATCCAAAAGCGTTTAGCTAAAATATTACCTCATCTAAAGTTGTCCCCCCATAGACACAAATGAACTGACATTATGATTACTTAGGCTATTTAGATACAATCTATTTAGATACAATCTATTTATATCTATCTTTCATGTCATGGAATCATGTTAAGAGCATTAGAAATCAGCGTGCTTGCCTAACATCGAAAATATTGCTTAAATAAAAGGCAAATTTAACAAATCCATAAAAGAGCATCTCTCACACTGGGTTGACTGTGCTTTACCTGATGAATATGATCATTTCAAATGCTAAAACCAACGGATATGCAGCTTGTTGAATTTTCAAAGATCCCTCCCCACATCTCAAATTAGAACCAAATCTGTTTTAATTTTAACAACAGCTTTAATATTTACAGGCTGTTCATCGCTCGGTGGTGGTTCTGTTGAAAAGCGTTCAGAAAAATTAGCCAATGGCATTCAAAAGGCATATGCTGTTGAAGCAACTACAGCACAGCGTGTTGCGCCAATGATTGTGCAAAGTGCGGATCGTTATAATGTCGATCCATTGTTAATTGCGGCTGTTATAAGACAAGAGTCTAGTTACCGTAATTATGCTATTTCCCCTGCTGGTGCTATTGGCTTAACACAAGTTATCCCACGCTATTGGCAACAAACTTGCCCTGGCGATTTATTTGAGGAAGTTAATAATATTAATTGTGGCACGTACATTCTCTCCAACTATAACCAAAAAGCAGAAAGTTGGCCCAAAGCTTTGGCTTATTATAATGTCGGTCCAACAGGCTACCATTCAAGCTGGAAGATGAAACGCCAAGGAAAAAAATATGCTAAACAAGTGAAAGAACATCAAAAAAGCCTAAAAGGAGCCTTATAAGTTTTTCAAACATTGATCTTTGAATTGAGACACATGGAAATTCATTAACTTTAACTTTTGAATAATCCTTTTAGATCATGCATGAATATAAATTTTTTATACGATATGGTTTCTGTTCTCTTCTTCTTTCCTCTATATTT
>NZ_DKIK01000016.1:1778-47447 GCF_002454215.1 Acinetobacter sp. UBA6720 | reverse complement strand
AATTATGGCAAGAATGGCAAAAGTCGTAGAACTTCCCTCTATCACAAAGCTTAATAAAATACAGGGAAAAATAGCCGCCCAACTCATTCAAGCCTTACGACAAGCAGTACAAAATGGCGATTTACAAGCGGGCGACCCTTTACCCTCGTCACGTGAATTGGCGATGACATTAAGTGTCTCGCGGGGCACCATAATTGAAGTATATGATCAGCTCTTGGCTGAGGGCGTTTTAGAAGCACGTGCGCGTCAAGGCACTTTTGTTTCAGATAACTTGGCACGTTCAAAGCGTCAGCAAACTCAGAAGTGGACAAACACACACGCTACTCAAATTCAGCTAACACCCGCAGCTCAGGCCTATGCTGAAGTATTGAAAGAATTTAAACCGCTTCCCCATCTTCCTTTTGCAGTCTCTGTACCTGTTGGACGCACCCAACCAAATGATATTTGGAGAAAATTTGGCAATCGCTACCGCGCACGGGGCGTCGCAGCACCCTCTGGGTATGATGACCCACAAGGTGTATTTTCCTTACGTGTTGCGATTGCTGACTATGTACGACGCTCTCGTTCTGTACACTGTGAAGCTGAACAAATAGTCATTACTAGTGGCATCCAACAGGCACTCTATATCTGTAGTCAGATTCTATTTAAAGCACAAGATCAGGTCTGGGTCGAAGACCCTGCTTATCGAGGGACAACTGCCCTATTAGAAAACTCAATACAACCCTTACATATTGTTCGTGTGCCCGTAGATGAAGAAGGAATTCAAGTCGATACAGGTATAAACCTCGCGCCAAATGCCCGTGCAGCCTTTGTCACCCCATCTCACCAATATCCAATTGGGATGCCCATGAGTTTAGCCAGAAGAACCGCATTACTCGCTTGGGCCAAACAGCAAAGCGCTTGGATTATTGAGGATGATTATGACAGTGAACTGCGCTACAGTGGTCAACCTTTTCCAGCCTTGCAAGGGTTAGCACCTGAACAAGTCATCTATTTAGGGACATTTAGCAAAGTACTGTTCCCATCACTACGCCTCGGCTATGCCGTACTGCCCAAAGCTTTGGTGTCCCCTTTTTGTGGATTACGTGTTCTGATCGACCGTCATCCTCCCTCTGCTGATCAGCATGTTCTGGCTGCCTTTATTCAAGAAGGTTATTTAGAACGTCACATTCGACGGATTCGCAATGTCTATGCTGAGAACCGTCGATATTTGATTGGCATGATTGAGCGTTATATTCCAAAACACTTAGGTTATTTACAAGCTGGAGATCAAGGTATGCATATGGTGCTATGGCTTGCAGATTACATGGATGATCGGGAAATCGCTCAAGCGGCACTAGATGCTGGCATTGCGATTAAAGCGGTTTCCCCGACCTTTTCATTGGAACGTAAACGCTCTGGATTAGTGCTTGGTTTAGGAGATTTTGATCAGGATCAGATAAAAATAGCTATCCAAACTGTAGCAATTATTTTGAAATCTCATGCCAAACCGAACCGGATTGAAAGAAGTTAAATTAATATTTATTTCACGTGATATATCATTATATTGCGTATAATACACATGAAATGGCATTCGGAGATAAAGCTACATTGTCGATAAAATGAAGCACTCTCCCCTAAACAAAACTTCTCCATTCAGCAAATAGGTAAAAGATACAAACAAAATGAACACGACGAAAGCAACATGGATTGGTCTGGCTGCCATTGTATTATGGAGTTTAATTATTGCTCTGATTAAAGAGGTGAGCAACAGCTTTGGAGCGATTGGTGGAGCCGCCCTCATTTATTCATTGGCTTCTGTTTTTTTGCTGCTCTCCTTTGGTTGGACTCGGTTAAAAGAATTTCCTCTTCCTTATCTGATATGGGGAAGTTTACTGTTTGTCTCTTATGAAATTTGCCTTGCCCTGTCCATTGGTTACTCAACCAGTAGTCGACAAGCCATCGAGGTTGGGATGGTGAACTACCTGTGGCCGACCTTTACCATTATCTTTGCGATTGTATTTAATAAACAAAAAGCCAATTTTCTCATCGTACCCGGCTTTTTTATCTCGCTAATAGGAATTTGTTGGGTATTAGGCGGTGATCAAGGATTAAGCCTTAAGGGCATGCTAAGCAACGTTCAAAATAACCCTCTAAGTTATGGCTTAGCATTACTCGGCACCGTACTTTGGGCGTCTTATTGCACCATCACCGCAAAAATGGCAAATGGTAAAAATGGGGTGACGCTCTTTTTCATTTTAGTTTCAATTGTGCTGTGGGTTAAATGGTTGTTGTTAGGTGAAGGCACTTTGAATTTTGAACTGCAACCCACCATTTATTTAGTCCTTGCAGCCTTTGCGATGGGTATGGGCTATGGTGCATGGAATATTGGTATATTGCATGGCAATGTCACACTATTAGCTGCCGCATCATATTTTATTCCTGTGCTTTCCGCTGTGGTTTCCGCCGTCATTTTAAGTACGCATTTAACTTTCAGTTTTTGGCAAGGTGCTTTGATGGTCTGTCTCGGCGCTTTATTATGTTGGGTTTCAACCAAAACCAAAGCATAAATTCTTAACAATAGAGTCTATTTCAGGAAAATTTTCAGCTCTAACGCTTATCCTTAAAACCCGTAACTTAATAAAAAAGCCCACGATAACATTACATGCGTTGGCTTTTTTATTGTTTCAAAACAGTGGATGGATATTAGCGTTCACGCAATGCTTCTTTGGCTTTGTTAAACGGTTTAATTAAATAGTCCAGCACCGTCTTGTGCCCTGTTTTAATATCTACGACAGCCACCATACCTGATGTAATGTTAAATTGTTTCCCCTGCTTATTCATCAATTTATCGGAGCACGCGTTTTACACTCATCTTAGTATTCCATAAATATTCCTCAGATTGGTCATATTACAATCTGTAGAAAAGCAAAATAATTGAGTAAACAACGAATACACTCATTCATACTCAAGAATTGAGACGATGCCTCTTTATATTAGGGGTATTTTAACACCCCCTATCGTTTGCAACTCATCAAAACTTCGATGTTTTAAACAGCTGATAATTGAACACAGAAATCTTTAGAATTTATAGCAAATTGGACTTTATATAATATTGTTTCTATATGCTCATCTGTCGTATAGGCTCCAAAGCTAAAGCGCACCGTATATTCAGCCAGTTCCTCATTCAGTCCTAAAGCATTTAATACATGAGACTGAGTTGCATGATGTGAATTACAGGCCGATCCACTCGAAACCGCAGCAACCTGTTTAACCGCTGAAAAAATAGAATTGGCCTGCTCACCAAAAAAACTGACATTCAAATAATTGGCAACATGTTTGTTCGGATGACCATTAAGTTTCACAGGAGTTAAAGCCTGTAAACTCGTTAAAAATTGATTCCTTAATTTTTGAATACGTTGTTGTTCTTCAACTAAGTTTATTTTAGCCAGTCTACAGGCTTCCCCCATCCCAACAATTTGATGTGTCGCTAAAGTTCCTGAACGCAAACCCTGTTCATGCCCACCGCCATGAATTTGAGTCTTGATTTGTTTTTGAATGCCTTGACGCACATAGAGCGCACCAATGCCTTTGGGGCCATATATTTTGTGGGCGGATAGGCTGAGTAAATCAATATGCATCGCATGAACATCAATCTCTGTCTTTCCTGCAGCTTGAGCCGCATCAACATGAAATAAAATTTGATGCTGATGCGCAAATAGTCCAATGGCTTGAATATCAGTTAATGTACCAATTTCGTTATTGACCATCATCAGCGAAATTAAAACCGTATTGGGTTGAATGGCCTGTTCTACCTGTTCTGGGTGAATCACGCCTGTACCTAATTCAGGTTGTAAATAAGTCACCTGAAAACCGAGGTTTTCGAGGTCTGCACAGGTATCCAAAACGGCTTTATGTTCTATTTTGCTGGTAATAATGTGTTTATTTTGATTTTTATAACGATCTAAAGTTCCTTTGATCGCGAGGTTATTTGACTCTGTTGCACCAGAAGTCCAAATAATTTCTTGCGGATTGGCATGAATTAAATCAGCCACATGCTGCCTAGATGTGGCGATATGTTTTGCAGCATCCCAACCATAATGATGCGATTGTGAAGCAGGATTTCCAAAATCACCTTCTACAGACAAACATCGAATCATTGCTTGAGATATTTCAGGGAGAATAGGTGTTGTTGCTGCATAATCCAAATAAATTAATCTGCTCATTTTAATCACTATTAAAAATAAATTTAGAATGATTATAAAGGATGAAATTTATTCTATTTATATGGATTTAATCATACCTTATCAACAATATTAAGCTTATAAAAAAATCGTCAGCTCTAACATTCACTAACGATTTTAATATAGAAAATTAGCTGATTTATATTTAAAAAAATAAGATTTAAAATTATAAAACCCGAGACAAGAAGTTTTGAGTACGCTCTTCTTTGGGATGCTCCAGAACCTGTTGAACGCTACCTTGTTCAACTATTCTCCCCTGATCCATAAACACCACATGGTCGGCAACTTCTCGTGCAAAAGCAATTTCATGCGTTACAATTACCATGGTTTTACCTAATTTCGCCAAGCTTTTGATTACATTTAAGACTTCTCCTACCAACTCAGGATCCAAGGCGGACGTTGGCTCATCAAATAAGATCACTTTGGGGTCTAAGGCTAAAGCTCTGGCAATCGCAACACGCTGCTGCTGACCACCAGAAAGTTGTTTGGGCCATGCTTCAACTTTATCTCTTAGCCCCACTAAACCCAATAATTGATTGGCTTTTAAAATGGCTTGATCTTTACTGAGTTTTTTATGGGCCAAGGGTGCTTCAATAATATTTTGCAAAACATTTAAATGTGGAAATAAATTAAAATTCTGAAACACATAACCGACAGATTTACGCTGTTTTAAAATATCTCTTTCTTTTAATTCATAAAGTTTATCACCTTTTTTACGATAGCCGATAAACTCATCATCAATTTGAATAAATCCTGCATCCACACGTTCTAAATGATTTATCGTTCGTAATAACGTTGATTTACCTGACCCTGAAGGACCAATAATTACCGTGACAGAGCCCGCAGGAATATCAAGGCTAATATCCTGTAATGCCGCATGTCCTGCATAGTTTTTAAATACATGGCTCACTTGAATATGACCATTTGCAGGAGATGTTGCTTGATTAATGATCATAACTAGCTCCTATACGCGGTTGAGTCGTGTGTGGCTGCGTTTTCTTGAAAAAAGCAAAACTATTAATGGCTGATTTCCGCTCGCCTTTTGCCAATATTTTTTCGATATACCATTGGACGATGGAAAAAACACTGGTGACGATGACATACCAAACGGCAGCAACCATCAACAATGGAATCACTTCTTGGTTACGGTTATAGATCATTTGTACGGTGTAAAAGAGTTCAGGCATTGCTAAAACATACACAATTGATGTGCCTTTAGATAAACCGACACATTCGTTGATAATCGCTGGAATGATACTGCGAATAGATTGCGGTAAAATAATCCGTGTTGTACGACGCCACCATGACAAACCCAACGCTGCCGCTGCTTCAAATTGACCATGATCGACCGACAAAATCCCACCACGGATGACTTCCGCGGTATAAGCGCTTTGTACAATCACCAAACCGACTAAAGCCGTTGAAAATTGATCCAATGCATTGATGGTTTTAAACTGAGCAAAGACCGTGTCGGTAAACGGTACACCGACATTGATATATTCATATAAATAAGAAAAGTTATAGAGAATAATCAACACCAACAGCAGTGGTAATGATCTGAACATCCAGATATACACCCATGCCAATGAGCGAATTAACCATGATGAAGACAGTCTCATCATGGCTACAATGGTGCCCAAAATTAAACTAAACACGATTGACCAAAAGGTCAGTTTCAGAGTCATCAACAAACCCTGAAGAATCGCAGGGTCAAAGAACCACTGTCTAAAAACAGGCCATCCCCAGTTTTTGTTGGAAAAAATCGACTCAGCAACCACTGCAATAATTAATACTGAAAATGCGACTCCAATGTAGCGCAGTGGATGACGTGCTGGAACGATTTTATAATGCTCTAGACTCATGCGACCTCCTTTTGCAGTAACGTCTTTCTAAAAGGAAGCCCACCATGTAAAGGTGCTCCAATATAACGATCAAAATTAAAATCTGGAGTGAGTTCAAACTGCGGTTCATAGCCTAGACTCAAATACAATTTCACGGCTGGAATTTGTTTAAACCCTGTGGTAAGAAAAATCTTGCTATACCCCGCAGCAAGCGCACTTCGTTCCAGCTCTTTGACTATTTTTGCAGCCAGCCCTTGTTTACGTAAGTTTTGATGTGACCAAATCCGTTTCAGCTCTGCGGTTTCTGCGTCATAGCGTTTATAGGCACCCATTGCAATCACTTCATCATCACGTTTCAGTACCACAAACAATCCATGTGGCGGTAAAAAATCTTCCGCCCCTTCATAGCGTTCCCGATGTGTGGCTTTTTTACGTTCATCAATGACTTGAGCATCTTGACGTGAAAAGAAATCACCATAAATTTCTTCATATTCAGCAAATAACTGATCCAGTAAAGGCTGTGCTTCAGGCACATCAACAGGCATTTGGATAAATTTTTCTTGCATAATGACCTCTTATTTATCCTGAATCAGTGGGTTAATCACTGATTGTGGAATTCCTTCATTTTGTAAATTCCAACGTGATAGGGCTTGGGTATATGTCCCATTCGCAATGACCCCGTTTATAGATGATTGAACAGCATTCACTAAGCCTGTACCCTTTTTCACAGCAACAGCAACCGACCACGTCCCATCTAATGCACCCACGGCTTTAATATTGGCACCATTGGCCTGTTGCCATACACCCATTACATTGGGAATGAGGTAGGCATCGACACGACCAGATTGCAATGCCAAAGCCGCAGCTGCACCATCTTCCAAATAAATGGGCTGTGCTGGGTTCAACCCTTTTTGTCGATTGTTTTCAATCCAGTTCAACAGTAGCCGTTCTTGATTGGTGCCAGAACCAACCACAATTTTGAGTCCAGCAATATCATCAGGCATTCTAATTGCTTGGATTTTGCTGTCTTTGGTCACATAAAAAGCCAACATATCCTGACGATAGGTTGCAAAGTCGTATTTCTGCTTACGTTGTTCTGTGACCGCAATATTACTGAATACAGCATCGAATTTTCCCGACGCCAAACCAAGTGGCCAGTTTTCCCACGAGGTTGGAATCACTCGGAGCTTGAGACCTAAACTGTCGGCAATTAACTGTGCAATATCAATTTCACTGCCTATACGGGTCTGGTTATCTTCGGCCAAAACATGGAGGGGTGGAAAACTGTTGGTTCCCACAGCAACAGTAAAATAACCCTCATTTACAAACTTAAAACCTTGAGGCAATTGAGCAATTGCCTCTAGATTTTTAGTCGTATGAATAGCCACCGTGTTATTTCTTAAAGTCTGTTGCTCTTTTTCTGAAAAAGCAGTTTTCAAATGATTTTCTTGCACATGAGTTGCTGTCTCATTGTTATAGCAACCCATCACACTTAAAGTCGCCAGTGTCAGACCAAAAGCCACCGCTGTCTGGGCGTTATACATTTTAGTCTCCCAGCCCTGGCGGGTTAATGACAGAATGTTGAATCGCTTCTGCCTGTGCTCCCCACCGTTTTAAGACTTTTTGATATTCTCCCGTTTGAATTACCCCGTTTAAAGCCGTCTGTACCGCATCAACCAAACCACTGCCTTTTTTGAGCGTGACACCCAATTCGGCAGATCGTGTTCCTCCCCCAAGTGCTGTCCCTGCCAAACGGATTTTTGCACCATTTGCCGCTTGCCATGCATAGGCAACATTAGGACCAAATAAAGCATCAACTCGCCCAGACTGGAGCGCCAAACTTGCAGATGCACCATCATCGTAATAAAGAGCCCGCCCCGGTGGCAGCCCTTTCTTTTTATTGTCCTCAATCCAGTCCAGCAGTACTTTTTCCTGATTGGTACCAGAACCAACAATCACTTTTAAACCAGAAATATCATCAGGGCCTTTGATCGTTTTAACTTTACTTTTCTCTGCAACGTAAAAAGCCAATACGTCTTGGCGATAAGTCGCAAAATCAAATTTCTCTTTACGTTCTTTGGTCACGGTGACATTGGCAATGGCAGCATCATATTTGCCACTAATCACCCCGAGTGGCCAGTCCTCCCAAGACGTTCGAACTAATTTCAGCTTTAAACCCAAACTGTCTGCAATCAAACGGGCAATATCAATTTCAGTACCAATATAGGTTTGATTATCAGGCCCCAATACACTTAAAGGTGGCGCTCCTGAAATAGCAGCAACGGTAAAATAACCCGTATTTACAAACTTAAAATCTTTTGGAATTTTTTGACTAGCTTCCGCATTGTGAGCAACATGAATCGGTGTCATATTCTCTTTCAACTTTGCAAGCTCACGGCTATAAAAATCGGTTTTATCGGTCGCTTTTGCAGACTCGGCTGTTGATCTAGCCGTTTGTGTAGATGCCTGTTCTTTACCACATCCAACCAGAGAAATGCCTAGAAACAGTGCCAAAGCAATTGTCAAAGGTGTTTTATTCAACCGCATGAATCTGTTCCTTTTCTGATGATTCAAATTGATTGTCTGGTCGCTTTAAACCAAAACTAGAGCGTAAAGTAGTGCCTGGATATTCGGTACGATATAGCCCGCGCTGTTGTAGCAATGGCACAACTTTTTCGATGAAGGTATCTAAAGTTTTAGGGGTTGCACCCGCAATGATGAAGCCATCTGTCGCCTCTTCTTTTACCCAGAGTTCTAACTGATCTGCGACTTCTTCTACCGTTCCAGCAAAAGGTGGACGTGGTGTGGCAGATTGAAGTGCGACCTGACGTAGGGTTAAATTCTCTGCTTTGGCTTTGCGTTTAATTTCATCAGTACCACTTTTGAAGCTGTTTTCACCCAGTGTGCCTAGTTCTGGAAATGGTGCATCGAGTTCATACTGAGAAAAATCATGGTGTTCAAAGAAACGGCCTAAATAATTCAGTGCGTCCTCTATCGTCACCAAAGCAGCAGTTTCAAGATATTGACGCTCTACGTCCTCAGCAGAATCTCCAATCAAGACTCCAATGCCTTGGAAAATCAGTAAATCATCTGCGTCACGACCATTCTTAATCACTTGTTGTTTCACATCTAAGTAAAATGCTTGTGCTTCTTCCAAAGAGGCTTGATGGGTAAAAATCGCATCGGCATGTTTCGCGGCTAATGCACGACCTGCACCTGATGCCCCTGCTTGGAATAGAATCGGGCGGTCTTGTGGCGAACGCTCTACATTGAGTGGCCCTGCCACTTCAAAATGTTTTCCTTTGTGATTTAATGTATGTAATTTACTGCGTTCAAAGAATTGCCCTGTTTCTTTATTGCGAACGAAAGCACCCTCACCCCACGAGTCCCAAAGCCCTTTGGCCACTTGCAAATATTCATCTGCAATTTCATAACGTTGACTGTGCTCAGGATGCTGTTTGCGGGTATGATTTTTTGCGGTACCTTCAAGTGGTGTCGTTACGACATTCCATCCCGCACGTCCGCCACTTAAATGATCCAGACTGGCAAACTGACGCGCAATGGTAAACGGCTCGCTATACGAGGTCGACACCGTACCCACCAAACCAATATTTTGCGTCACACTGGCTAGGGCTGAAAGCAACGTAATCGGTTCAAAACGATTGAGAAAATGAGGAATTGATTTTTCATTGATATATAGACCATCAGCCACAAAGACAAAATCAAACTTTGCCTGTTCTGCCTGAAGCGCTACATTTTTGGCAAATTCAAAATTAATACTAGCATCGACCACCGCTTCAGGATGGCGCCATGCAGACATATTTCCGTTTGCACCGTGTAAGATAGTTCCAAGGCGAATTTGTTTGTTATTACTCATGTTAGACCTCTGCGTTTTTATGAATAGACTCAAGTGCTTGTGTTGCTAAGGCAGCAAAGTACTGAGCAGCTGGATAAATTAAGGATTCATTGGGTTGATATTGGGGGTGATGCAAACCGAAGTGACTGGCACTGCCGATACTGACAAATGCACCGGGGATCTGTTCTAAATAGGCGCCAAAATCTTCACCGATCAAATAAAGCGGCGCCTCTTGCACCTCATAACCTTGCGCATGTGCAACGCTTTGACTCAGTTCAGCCCATGTTGCAGTGTTGATTAATGCAGCGGGGCCATTGTCCCAATCCACAGCAATCTCAACTGAATGAGCAAGTGCAATACCTTGTGCAATTTGTTTAAGTTTTTGTTCAACGGCTAGGCGAACCTCTGGAGAATGGGTTCGTACCGTGCCCTCCAAGTGCGCTTCTTCTGGCAAGATGTTCCAACTGGTGCCTGCATGCAATTGGGTGATACTGACCACACAGGTATCCAAATTATTTATGCTGCGACTGGCAATGGTTTGCACAGCACTAATCAACTGTGCCGCGACAACAATTGGATCTTTGGTTTCATGCGGACGACCTGCATGACCGCCTTTGCCTTTAATCACGATTTTGAAGCGGTCAACGTTGGCATAAAATCCACCAGCACGTGTCGCAAAAGTGCCTAGAGGCAACTCAGGGACATTATGAAAACCGAAAATGGCGGATACATCTTCCAAGGCGCCACTATTGATTACCTCATAAGCACCACTATAGGTTTCTTCAGCGGGCTGAAAAATAACGCGTACCGTACCTTTTAGTTCAGACACTTGCGCTTGAAGTAAAATCGCAGCGCCTAAAATGGTTGAGCTATGTAAATCATGTCCGCAGGCATGCATGACCCCATCGTGAGTCGAACGAAAGTCTTGTTCGATTTCTTCATGAATGGGTAAAGCGTCGATGTCTGCTCGAATAGCGACAATCGGATAACCCGTGCCAATATCCGCAATCAGTCCTGTTTTTAAACCCCACGTTGAGGTTTCAATGCCGTATTCAGACAACCATTGTTTTAACTTATCGGTGGTTCGAAACTCTTGCCCAGATAATTCTGGATGACGATGTAATTCATGTCTCCAACGGAGCAACTGCTGTTCCAGTAATGATCTATTTGGCATCAATTTCCCCAACTCAGGCTGCAAGCACAGCATGCTGTGCCAGTAAAGTTAGAGATTTCAGACGTGTTGCATGATCCAACAGTGGCGATTCCACAATAAATTCATGGATACCAAATTGTTGATGCAAAGCATGTAATTGCTGATGAACATCATCGACCGTCCCTTTGATAATATTCAGTTGCTCTTTTTTAAGGCTTTTAATTGCAGATTGAGCTTGTCTCGAAAACTCTTGCCCGCTTTGTTCATTCGGTATCTTTACGCGTTGACCATTCTCAAGCTCCAACGTCCAAACAGATAGTCCTGCTGCCAGTTCTTCCGCTTGATCGCGGCTATCTGCCACAATAATTTGTGCAGCAACAATCGCCTTTTTCCCAGAGGAGTAGCTTGAGTAAGTTTGCAAAGCATCTTGAAGCAAGTTGGCATCGCCATTCAAATGCGCAGCAAATACGAAATTCCAGCCTAAATCTGCTGCAAGTCGAGCACTTTCAATGCTCGCACCCAATAAGAACTTTTCTGCAAGTTGCTGAGGTGCTGGTGTTGCAGCAACCTGATCAGGCTGATTTCGATCCAACTTTGCATGTAAATAATGATCTAATGCTTGTAACTGCGCCTTAAAGTCGCCCTTTTGTGTCTGATCTAAACCCAGCTGTAATGCTTGAGTTGAAACAGGAAAACCACCAGGTGCTTTGCCTACACCCAAGTCCACGCGGTTATGCGCAAGACTGGCCAAAACATTAAAATTTTCCGCAACTTTATAAGGACTGTAGTGCTGCAACATCACCCCACCCGAGCCAATTCGAATACTTTTAGTCTGTGCCAACAACCATGCAATCAAGATTTCAGGTGATGGACTAGATAACACAGCCGTGGAATGGTGCTCAGCAACCCAATAACGATAAAAACCTAATGCTTCTGCTGTTTGAGCAATTTGCAATGCATTTTTAAATGACTGTTCCGCACTGATGCCTTCAGCTTTTGGGCATTTATCCAGTATGCTTAATTTATAACTCAGCCCCATTTTCTATTTTCCAGAAGATTTAAAGTTGGAACCTATTAAACAAATTTACGGTTTGAAAATTAAATATTAAATAAACTTAAAGTTATATAAAAAAGAGCAAAAACTAATTTTAAATAGAAAATAATATATTATAAAAAATAATGAATTACTTATTTAAAAACACAAAAAAAACTTTTAATTAAAAATGATATTAAAATGACTATTTAATATTTAACAATAAAAAAACAGTCTATATATTGACTCACAGAATACACACATTCTTTCGTTTGTTGATTCAAACAAAGCCATCCAAATCACATCAGTGGAAAACATAATGCTGCAATTCAAGTTAAAACAGCCTCTGCCTGAAAAGCCGGGTTTTAAAATATCCCCTCTCTATCAATCCATTTTTTTTGCATTAACTTGCGGAGTGACAGGTTCTCTCTATGCTGAAGATATTCAGCAAAAAGATGTAACACCTGTTGAAAAAGAAGATGTTCAACAACTCGAAAGTGTGGTGGTGGTAGGTAACCGTGGTGGTATTCGTACCATCACTGAAAGTCCTGCACCTGTGGACATCATTAGTGGTGAACAACTCGTCAAACAAGGTAACACCCTTGCTTTAAGAGATATTTTGGCAAAAGTGATTCCCTCTTTTAGTGTGGCTACCGTACCTAGCCAACCCGATGGTTATGGGGCTGTTGCACGTTCTGCGGGTTTACGTGGCTTGGGTGGTGGGCATACACTCGTGCTGGTCAACGGTAAACGTCGCCATGTCGGTGCTTTGGCCATTAACAAATACGGTTTTGGCGAGGGCTACCAAGCAGCGGACTTAGATCTGATTCCAATTGGTGCTATTGCACGAGTTGAAGTTTTACGTGATGGAGCAGCCGCTCAATATGGCTCCGATGCAATTGCCGGGGTTATCAACATCGTGCTCAAATCAGCAGATCATGGTGGCAATATTAGTGCCACCTATGGTGGTCGCGAGCATTATTCAGGCACTGACCGCAATGGAGAAACCTTCCAACTGAATGCCAACGTTGGTGCACCATTGGGTCAAGACGGATTTATTAATTTTGGTTTTGACCTAAAAAATCAGGATGCTACCACCCGTGCAGGGGCCGTTTCGGGCAACATTTATTCAAAAGTAAATGGTCAAGATGACCCACGTGAAGCAACTGTAGATCGTAATTTAAATAAATTAGGTCTGCCATCAGTTGAACAGTTTAATGTTTCTGCAAATGCTGAGCTTCCTCTAAGCGATGCAGCCACGTTATATAGTTACACCACCGCGGGCTGGCGTGATGCCTCGACTGGTGCATCTTACCGTCGTCCAAATTCCAGATCAGGCATTGTTGAAATCTTTCCAAATGGCACAACTCCCGATGTCATTTTAAGTGAAACGGATGTACAAACCGTTTGGGGACTAAAAGGAGATAACGTGCTCGGTTGGGCATGGGATGTGAGTAGTTCTTATGGTAAAAATACACAAGACCACTCCACTGAAAACAACTTAAATCCATCTCTTGGTCCGTCTAGCCCAACATCATTTGGCTTACAAAAATACGATGCCTATCAATGGGTCAGCAATCTTGATTTTAAAAAGACCTTTGATATTGGAATTGGTGCAACGCCACTAAATGTTGCTTGGGGACTAGACTATCGTAAAGAAGGTTGGTCTTCTAAAGCCACCGACCCTTTAGCCTATAAAAATGGCGGTTATATTATTCCTACAGGTGATAATGCGGGTTTAACTGCGACTGTGGGAACTTTTGGTGCTCGTGTACTGTTACCTGAAGATGAAGCCGATATTAGCCGTAGTAACACCGCCGCCTATTTAGACTTAGGTTTAGATGTGACTGACAACTGGTTTGTGGGTTTAGCGGGTCGTTTTGAGCATTATGATGACAGTTCAGGCGATACCTTTAACGGTAAAATTAACAGCCGTTATGAGTTCAATCCTCAACTGGCGATACGTGGGACAGCCAGTACAGGCTTCATTGCACCCTCTTTATACCAACAAGGTTTTGCCAGTACAGGTATTGTCAGTACTGTAAACAATGGCGTTCGCTCCGATGTCTACAGTAAGTCGGTACGTACCGACTCTGCGCTGGGTCAAGCTCTCGGTGCCGAAGCACTCGATCCAACCAAATCGACCAACTTTTCACTAGGCCTAACCTATAGCCCATTTAAAAACTTTAATCTTGCAGTCGATGCTTATCGTATAGAGCTGAAAGATCGTATTGCGTCTACGGCAGGTCTTACAGGAACGGGCATCAATAACATCTTGGCAGCAAACGGTTTTTCCAACGTCAACTATGTCACCTATTATGCCAACTTATTTGATACAGAAACCAATGGTGTCGATGTTGTTGCAGACTACACCCAACAATTAGAGAAATATGGTCGTATCCGCTGGAGCTTAGGTTTCAACTGGAATGAAACAGATATTACAGCCATCGCGGATAATCCAAGTCAATTGGACGGTATCAATATTGATCGTATCACCCGTCGTACCAAGGGCATGATTACCGATGCAGATCCGAAAACCAAATTCACGTTGGCTGCAAATTGGCAATACGCAAAACTGGATTTAAATACTCGCCTATCACGCTATGGTAGTTACATTGCACGCAGTGAAACAGCAGCTACAGATCAAACTTTTGGTGCCAAATGGATTGTGGATCTAGATGCCACATATAACTTTACGGACAGTCTATCCTTTACTTTAGGTGCAGACAATTTGTTCAACACTTACCCTGAAAAATCCAACATTGTTGATGGCTTAGGTGAGAATTACTATGCACAGCTTTCACCTTTTGGACTCTATGGTGGTTATTACTACGGACGTGTTAATTACCGCTTCTAAAATCTTTTAAATCTAAATACTTTGGTGAAATTGCAATATCGCTTAGGTCTTTTGACTGTTCAGAATGACGATTGCTTAAATGCTAGATTCCACCAAAGTAACGCACTTTTACATTCTAAAATTTCTGAGAAAAATATATGAGCATCACTATTTGGGGTAGACCTAACTCTTTAAATGTCCACAAAGTACTGTGGCTAGCAGCCGAACTTGGACTTGAGTTTGAACACATTCCTGCGGGTCAGCAGTATGGCCTGACGGATACAGCTGAATTTTTAACGCTCAATCCCAATGGCCTGATTCCTGTCATTCAAGACGGTGACACAGTTCTGTGGGAGTCCAACACTATTTTACGTTATCTAACTGAAGTGTATGGAAAAAATTTATTATGGATTGAAGATCCACGCTTACGCTTTAGTGCAGAGAAATGGATTGACTGGTACACCACCACCGTCCTGCCTGTGTTTGGGATTGTATTTTTTAATTTGGTTCGTCAAGCACCAGACAAAAGGGATTTAGCCGCGGTTAAGGTCGCAGCAGAAAAACTAGAAAAAATACTGGATGTTGCCAATACTGAGCTGGCTGAACAGCCCTATTTGTCTGGCTCTCATTTTGGTGTTGCCGATATTCCTTTGGCCTTAGCACTTAATCACTGGTTCAATTTAGATGTTGAACGTCAGCATGATCATACACACTTAAAAGCATGGATTAAACGTATTAGAGCACGTGAGCACTTTTTAAAAGTGGCTAATATTCTTTAGTTAAGCATTATTGCTCTATTTTAAAAAATTTTAGCTTTAAATAGAATAAGGCTGTTCTATATGGACAGTCTTATTTCATTTAAATAGATTTATTTAGTAAATATATTTAAATGAAATCCAAAAATAGACATTACGTAATTTCAACTTTATAAGTAGATATCATCAATACAAAATAGATTATATTTAATTGTTATAAGAAATAAAAAAATCTATCTTTTATCATTTTTTATAAAAATACTAATCTAAAAAAATTCTTTCTATATTTTTCAAAAATCACTCATTATGCTTTCAATGTTTTATTTAACCAAATTAATTCACTCACCTGTGAATTAATAAAAAACTTAAAATTGAAAGAATATTTTATTATTCAAATTAAACCAATTTAATTGGTGAAATAAAAAATATTCTGCAATGAAAATTAAATCTTATTGAATGGTGCCTTACTGATATGAGTGAAGTCAGTCGAAGTCCTTATAAAAAGGCAATTTTGTTTGAACAACTTCAAAATGTTCAGTCCAATGTATTTCCAGCTGCAGATCCATTTGTTGCCCATTTGGCAAGTCCGATCGCAGCAGAAAAACCCGTTCAAACCCATAAGATCTTTTGGGCAATTGGTGCTGTTCTAGCATTGCATTACAGCATTTTTTATCTTGCAGAGCATCTTCCAACACCGCCGTTAGTGGTGAAAAAGCCTGAACCAATCGCGGTTGTAATTGAAAAACCCAAGGAAGAGCCACCTAAGGTGATTGAACCCAAACTTAAACAGGAAATACAAAAACCGATTATTCCTCCTATTTCAGCAAAGCCTCAACCTGTACAAAAACCTGTGGTTGAAAAATCCATTCAGAAGCCTGTCGAGCAAAAGCCAATTGAGCAACCTAGACCAGTCGCTAAATCAACGCCTCAAGCTGTACCACAGGCTGAACCCACAGAAAATGTCGCACCGACCCAAAAAGTCGCTGAAGCTGTAAGTAAGCCTGCTCAAGAAAACTTGCCCGTCACGGCAGCCAAAGGTTATGCCGGTTATTTGAGTAATCCTGCCCCTGAATACCCGGAAGTGGCATTAGACCGAGGTTGGGAAGGCGTTGTGATGTTACGTGTGAAAGTCTCACCCACAGGCAGTCCTTTAGAAATCAACCTGAAAAATAGCAGCGGTAAAAAAGCACTGGATGATGCTGCTGTCAAAACTGTGAAGCGTTGGAAATTCTCGCCTGCAATGCGTGGCAATACCCCGATAGAAGGCTGGGTCGATGTTCCGATTCACTTCAAATTACCCAATTAAACTGTAAAATTTTATCTTAGGAAAATTCGATATGTCTGATATTAATACGATTATTCATGATGCAACCATTTGGCTATTGATCGGTTTTTCGATCGTAACGTGGGTGTTGATTGTGGTGAAAGCCATACAAACCTCAAAAGCCACCAAAGAAAGTAAACGCTTTGTCGACAGTTTTTGGTCAGCCCAAAACTTAGCAGAGGCGATTAACCAATCTGAAGATGCACAGGGACCTACAGCACGTATTGCTCAAACTGGTTTTAAAACTTTGACTGATGCCAATGAAAAAACCCATCAAGACTTACAACAAACCTGGAGCCGTCAGGATTTATTAGAACGACACTTACGCAAGCAAATTCTTGCTGAACGTCGCCAACTGGAGAAAGGCTCGGCTGTTCTTGCATCCATTGGTAATAATGCCCCATTTATTGGTTTATTTGGCACCGTGTTTGGGATTATTCACGCCTTACAAGCGATTGCTCAATCAGGCAGTGCCAGCATGGATGTAGTCGCAGGTCCAATTGGTCAGGCATTAGTTGCAACAGGTATTGGTATTGCTGTGGCTGTACCAGCTGTACTTGCCTATAACTATTTTGTTCGTAAAGTAAAAGGCATTGGTGCAGATTTAGATGACTTTGCAACAGACTTTGTCAGCCTCACTCAAAAAGTAGGTTTCCAACTTCCAACCAAAACCCAAAGTACACATGTTGCGGCAAAACCAGTGACGGCACATCAGCTGTCATCTCAAGAAAAGGAGGCTTTGGCTTAATATGGCTATTTCAACCTCTCAAGATGACGATGTCGTCAGTGACATTAACATTACTCCACTGGTCGACGTAATGTTGGTGTTATTGATCGTGTTTATCGTCACGGCGCCTTTATTAACCAATAGTGTGAAGGTCAACTTACCCAAAGCTGCACCAACACAATCTACAGATCAAAACAAAGCGCTGGTGATTAGCGTAAAACCTGATGGTGCAATCTTTTTGGATAAAGACCCAGTCAAACTCGAAAATTTTGAGCAAGAAATCACGCAGCGTAAAAATACCAATGCGAAGTTAGCATTAAACTTAAATGCCGATGAAACTGTCCCTTATGGTACGGTGGCTAAACTCTTAGCCAGCATAGAGCGTGTTGGTGTAGAAAAATTATCGGTGATTACTGAACCGAAATAGTGGATTACTCACTGAAACCCAAGACATCTTCAATCTTTCGATCTGTATTGATCCCAATGTTGTAGGTGTCTTTTTTATTGAACCTAAAAATTCGGGGTTGCAACACTACTCTATCCTTCGCCATTTGCCATGGTAACAACATAAACAGATCACGAAAATCTTAAATAAAAAAAGCACCCTTTGAATTAGGCACAATGATCCAACTTCTGGGGTGCATTTCGTACTGGTACGGTTTATTCAGTTTAAGCCAATACGATGTTAAGAGACTTAGCGACTCACTCGCTGAATGGCCTCATCATAGGTCGCACTTGGCTTGTATTGATTTGCCAATTGGTAATGTTGTTTAGCTTGAGTATAGTCCTGATTATTTTCATAAATTTTACCAATATTATAATGTGAATACGCTTTGGTATTGTCATTGGACGCTAAAGCAATCGCCTTTTGATTTGCCCATAATGCCTCAGATGAACGATTCAACTTTTGATAAGCAACAGCAAGATTGCTATAGGTCTGCCCAACATTCGGATTGTAGTCAATGGATTGTTGATAAATCAGTGCAGCTTGTTCAAATTGATTGTTTTTATAAGCTTTATCCGCTTTCAAATTCAGTGCTTTAGCCCTTGCCTGTGCATTGGCTGAAACAGGAACATAATGCACCTGCATCGCTTGGCTTTGATAACTCGATACAGTTGAACCCACTTGGCTTGCCCCAATGGTTGTCCCCGAAATACGGTTAATATCTTGGATTTCACCCTCTGGACTAATGCGGAACACAGTCCATAAGTTCCCTGTCAAACCCGTTGGAATATAGTAAGAGCGGATCAAAGACTCGCCTACATAAACCATAACTTTAGCTTGGCTATTCGACAAGTTCGCAGTATTGGGTTTCGCACGGTCTGAATAATCATGCACTGAATAAACATAATATTGCCCATCTAAACGTTTATCAATCGTCACCGTTTCAGGGCCATAAGCGTCTGTGTCGTCAACATCTAAATTGGCATCTTGCCCTTGTTTATTGTCCCAATACACATGTTGATTTTTATAACTTAAATGCGAGTCCAGATCTGAAGGACTCTGCCCCCAGTTTAAAACGATTCGCATACTGTTTAAGTCTTTCAATACAGGGCTTAAAGCATAGGTCATACCATCACAAGGACATTTTGCAACCAGTGTAGAATAGCCTGATTTTTTGATAATCAATAAATTGTCTGCGCCATTTGCACTGCTGCTGTTCACCGTTGCCCGACCGTCTGCGTTGGTTGAGGTTGATGCAGACTGTTCACCATTTTTTTGTAATATGACTTGTGCATCGGCAATATTTTGATCTTTTACCGTTGCACTTAAAACATGAATATTGGTTGTATCTGCATAGCTCAAAGCAGGTATGCTTAAACTCAAGATAGAAGAATAAAGTAGATGTTTTTTCATTGCGTATCTCTTATTAAGATGCTTATCTCTTTTCAAAGTCTTTTTAAGACTAGGACTTAAACGTTAAATTATACAAATTATGCAATACATTGGATGTATATACGATGGCTTAAATCTTGATCTTCCGCTTAGGCTATTTTAAAAAAATACTCTGCCCATTTTTATTGTTCAGCAACACTCTAGGTCAACACGAGTATTCATCATGCTCTCGCTATCTTTAAATAATCGTATTTTAACAAATTAACTCTGTGTCTCTTCATTTTTCAAAACAGGTTCTAGGCTTAGTTTCTTTGCAATAAACTGGATAAAAACCTCGATTTTCGGTGCTAAGTAGCGTGTAGGCGGATAAAGCAACCAAGCATCCCCACTATAATAGGTCTTGAAATGCCAATCTGGTAATACTTGGATCAGTGCTTGGCTATTCAAAGCATGTCTCGCCATAAAATACGGCAAACTTGCAACGCCCATATGTTTTAAAGCTGCATCTAGACGGATACCCGTATGATTTGCTGAATAACGTCCTTTTACAGTTACACTGGTGGTTTTATTGCCTTTTTGAAATTTCCACTTTGAATCGCTGACTTGTTCACCTAAAAAAATACATTGATGTTGATTTAAATCACTCGGTTGCTGAGGCGTTCCATTCTTTTTTAAATACTCGGCTGTCGCCACTAAGACATGATCAATACGAATCAACTGTCGGCCCTTTAAGCCCAACGGCGGTTCATTGGTAATACGTATAGCTAGGTCAATTTCATCGTCAATAAAATCTATCAACCGATCTTCCAGTAACAGTTGAATATCTATTTGCGGATACAGTTCAAGAAACTCGGGGATATAGGGGTGAATCAGATAATGCCCTACGGCTTTCGGGACACTAATCCGAACGGTGCCACTCGGTTCAGTATTGAATTTGCCTGAATGCTCAATCACTGCTTGGGCGGCTCTGGCCATCTCTAGACAATGATCATAAGTTTGTTTCCCACTCTCACTTAAACGCAGTTTTCGTGTTGTTCTTTCAAGTAGCCGTGTTCCTAAAGCCCGTTCCAATCGGCTAATGGCTTTACTCACTGCGGACGGTGTATTTCCAAGCTGTCGTGCAGTTTCTGAAAAACTGCCTGTCTCCACAACTTTGACAAAAATAGCCATTTCTTGGAGTAAAGCTATACTTTGATTTGTGCTCATGAGGAAAAAGTAATTTAATTTTTTACTAGATTATCATCAATAATGAAGCCTCCTATAATCTTTTCTGTGAAATTTTGACAGAGATAATCATGACTCAAGCTTTATATCTATCCGACATCACTCAAGCTGAGGTAGAGGTTCTAAAGTGTGAACCCACTGAAGATGGTCGATTTGCCATTCAGCTCGCCAACACACCATTTCACCCGCAAGGTGGTGGTCAACCCAGTGATGTAGGTAAAATCAATGATGCAGATGTACTTCATGTTGTCATGCAAAATGATCAAATTATTCATTATTCTAATCACGCCACTACATTAGGTCTGGCGCAAGCACGAGTTGACCTCAACCGACGACGTTATCACAGTCGCCTACACTCCGCAGGACACTTAATCGGGCATGTAATGCAAGCATTTGGCTGGGAACCTACCAAAGCACAGCACTGGCCAGAGGAATGCAAAGTCCAATTTGTCAAACAAGACCATTCTGAAGACAACGATTTAGAAACTTTAGAGCTTCTATGTAATCTATATATTTCAAGCCAACTCGTCCGACTGACTCAACAAAATGCTGATGGCTTCCGTGAAGTCAGTTTTGGCGATTTACCTGCATTTCCCTGTGGCGGAACCCATGTCCAAAATTTATCTGAAATTGGGACGCTCGAAATTACAAGCTATAAACTTAAAAAAGATAAATTAACCGTGAGCTATCGCGTTTCGGATGAGCATCAATAATATGTGGATGCAATATAGTTCAGAATTTTTAGCTTTGGCTTTGGTACATTTTCTTGCGGTCCTTTTACCCGGCCCCGACTTCGCCATTACGGTTAGAAATAGCGTGCGCTATGGCTCTGCGATTGGTTGCATCACGGCTATTGGAATTGGTCTAGGAATTTCCGTTCATGTTTTATATACACTTATAGGCTTGGGCATTGTTATTCAACAAAGTCCGTGGTTCATGCTTATTTTGAGAATAGCAGGCGCACTGTATTTAATTTATTTAGGTTGGAGCTTATTACGTGCCCCCTCTATCAATATTGATCCTTCATTTGAACAGGCATCCAATACCCCATTAAGTCGAAGCAAAGCCTTTATGACGGGCTTTATGACCAATGCACTTAACCCCAAAGCGACTATTTTTTTTTTGGCTATATTTACTACACTGGTCAGCCTCACAACCCCGATGAAAGTGCAATTTGCTTATGGGATATGGATGTGTAGCGTCAATGCACTTTGGTTCATGCTTGTTGCTGTTTTGTTTTCTCGCCCCATCGTTCGACAGCAGTTTTTAAAAATGGGCAAAAAGTTTGAGCGAGTGATGGGACTCATATTAATCGCTCTGGCACTAAAGCTTTTATTTACCCATTTATGATGTTTTATAACTTCAACAACTATCTAATTATTCAGATCGCTTAACTACCGACATCCTGAATAATTAGATAAAAGATAAGCAGTAAAGTTTTAATCATTAAATACGAAGTCATCTCGCTAGAATTTGGCTTTACTTTAATTTCTTATATTTTGAAAATGCCTTTTAAAATAAAAATCATTAAAATAAATCTGTACTAAAAATGATCAAATCAGCCATACTGTATTTTTATATCACGTGGTAAAAAATATACATAAAAAAAGGGGCTGACATGAAATTTAAAACATATTTATTTATTTCACTCGGTATTTTTCTAAGCCAAAGTACAATGGCTGAAAGCTTTACAGAGACCTTTCACGGCGTACCAAAACTAAATCTGAACCTATATGCCTTTGGTGCAGATGTCGATGGAAAAATAGGCCAAGGAAATTTGAGTTATGAGGTCGATCAACCTTTAAAGGAAACCATCAAGGAGCTAGATCATTCTTTTATGGCGCACGTTGACCTGAGTAAAGGTCGCTGGGGACTTTTTCTCGACCACCAAACGGTTGAAACCTCTCAAGAAAAAAGTGCGATGTCTGTGCCTGTTGCTCTCAGCACCAAGTTGAATCAAGCCAGCTATGGACTTTACTATCAAGCTTATATTTCTCCCGAAACCACTACTCAAAATTATCCAAAACTCGTGATAGAGCCGACCATTGGGATAAATCACACCAAAGCCGAAGCAAACTTGAGTGCTTTAAACCAAACATTAAATATGGAGACCTCATGGAACGAATTTTTCTGGGGTTCTCGTTTTAAATATAACTTTGACTCAGCTTGGAACTTGGCATCAGAAATTACTTTTGGCGTTGAAAATACTATTTCTGTACATGCTTATTTGGGGTATCGCATTCCAATCATGAATCGAAACCTAAACCTCAGAGCGGGTTATCGTTATTTTGACCAAGATTATAAAGCGAATAATTTTCATTGGGACATTCGACAACAAGGGCCAGTGATTGGCATTAATTTACCTATTTTCTAAGAGAGCATGATAATGAACAATGTATTAAAAAGAGTATTATTTGCCGCTGGAATATTTGTAGTAGCCGAAGCTGCTATGGCATGTACCCGTGTGGTTTATCTGGGCAATAATGATGTCATAACTGCGCGCTCGATGGACTGGAAAAGCGATGTTGGGACAAATTTGTGGATCTTACCCAATAATGTCAAACGTAATGGTATGGCAGGTCCAAAATCTATTCGATGGACATCAAAATATGGCAGTGTGGTTGCAACAGGTTATGACATTTCCACCACTGATGGCGTCAATGAAAAAGGGCTCATGGCCAACTTGCTATGGCTAGTCGAGTCTGAATATCCAAATGTGCAAACCGCTAAAAAGCCGCCCTTAAGTATTTCACTTTGGGCACAATATGTTTTAGATAATTATGCCACGGTGCATGAAGCCATTCAGGCACTCGAAAAAGAGCCTTTCATTGTTGTAACTGATCAAGTTCCGGGTGAAAAACGTTTAGCGACACTGCACTTATCTATTTCCGATGCCACAGGTGATAGTGCCATTATTGAGTATATTAACGGTAAACAAGTGATTCATCATGGTCGACAGTATCAAGTGATGACCAACTCACCAACCTTTGATCAACAGCTCGCTTTAAATAGCTATTGGAAGCAAATTGGTGGCACAACCATGCTTCCAGGCACTAACCGCGCATCTGATCGTTTTGCCCGTGCTTCTTTTTATATCAATGCGATTCCAAAAAATGCGACCCCAGACCATTCGCTTGCCAGTGTATTTAGTGTCATCCGCAATACCTCAGTCCCTTTTGGCCTAAACACTGAAGAAGAGCCGAATATTTCCTCAACCCGTTGGCGTACGGTGGTCGATCATAAACGTGGTTTATATTTCTTTGAATCTGCCGTTTCACCAAATGTGTTTTGGGTCGATTTAAAAGAGATTAACTTTAAAGATGGTCAAACCAAAAAGTTAGAACTTGGCCCAGACCAAGCGATGACCTATGCAGGCAAAGCCAATGCTTCTTTTAAAGTCACCAAACCATTTGAGTTTTTAGGAACCAAGCCTTAAGTTTTTAGTTAGATCATAGGCTTAAAGATATAAACACTTCTCATAATAGCCCTGCTCAAAGGGCTATTATTCCCCCAAAACAAAGTTTCTAACTCTTCTCTTTCACGACCAGATTTGACGTAGCCTTATTTATTAGCTGTTTTAAAATTTGAATTTTGACTCACATCAGCATATTCTAAACAGACCGATTTCACTTCCAAACACGCCTTGTTGCGTAGGAGTATTTATCATGTCAAAGAAGTTACCCATCTACTTCTCGGACGACGCATGGTCGTCTTTACAAGATCTCATGGGCCCCGAAGGTAAACCCAGCCCCACCATCAATAGTATGCTTGAGCAAATTGCGCAGCAAGCCGAATTTGTGGATCAACTTGGGCTGACACCTATTTTGCCTCAGTCCAAAGTCTCCCTTCCTGTCTCTTTAGAACGCATTCCCGCAGGTCCAGCCTTCAGTACCAAAGATGAGCAAGGCAAAGCCATTGATCTGAATGATTTTCTCATTCAAAACCCAATTGCGACGTTCATGGCTTATGTAGACAGTGAGTCAATGTTAGGTGTAGGTCTTGAAGTAAATGATCCGATTATTATTGATCGGAGTATTGAAGCCAAACACTACGACATCGTGGTGGCTTTAATTGATAATAAAGATTCCACCATTAAAAGGTTGATGATTACGAACAAAATGTCAAAGTCGGACATCAAAGACATTTTTGGGGATGAAAATTACCCTTTGCCTCAAATGTGGCTGAAAACTGAAAACCCCGAATATAAACATATTATTCCGACAGAGAATCAAACCTTTGTCATTTGGGGAGTAGTGACGTTTAACTTAAAACGTCTATACCACCGTTAAAAAAATAAGAAGAAGCAACATGAAAAATGAAACTGAAATATTCGCGCTCGTTGACGTGAATAATTGCTATGTCTCGTGTGAACGTGTATTTAACCCAAAACTGAATGACCATCCTGTCATTGTGTTAAGTAATAACGATGGTTGTGTCGTTGCTCGGAGTCAAGAAGCCAAGGATCTCGGCATTCGTATGGCGGTCCCTTTTTTTCAAATTCAAGAACTCGTCCAGCAGCATAATATTCAGGTATTTTCGAGCAACTACGCTTTATACGGTGCAATGTCTAGTCGCTTCATGCAGTTACTCGGGCAATATGTCGCAGCCGATGAACAGGAAATCTATTCCATTGATGAATGCTTTTTAAAGCTGACAGCCTATGAGCATTTATTCGATATCACTGATTATGCAAAAGACATGAAAGATAAAGCATGGCAATGGCTTGGACTTCCCTGCTGTGTTGGCATTGGTCGTTCCAAAACAGAAGCCAAAATAGCCAATCATCTAGCCAAAAAAAATAAGGCTCTAAATGGCGTGTGCAATTTGGCACACATGGACCCGTGTACGGCTGAATACATGCTTGCACATGTGGAGGTCGGTGAGGTCTGGGGCGTTGGTCGGCAGAACTGTAAAAAACTAAATGCCATGGGCATTCATACCGTTTTAGACTTGATTGAGTCTAATCCTAGTGAAATCAAAAAGCATTTTAGTATTGTCATGGAAAAGACTGTCCGTGAGCTTCAGGGAACATCTTGCATTAATATTGAGAGCGATAAGATTGCCCATAAACAGATTATTAGTAGTCGTTCCTATGGACAGGCTGTTTATGATATTGATGACATTAAAGCCTCTGTACGCCTATATGTTGCCAGTGCAGTGAAACGTCTACGTCACGATCGCTCTATTTGTAAAATGATCGGGGTGTATATTCAAACTGGCCGTTTTAATCAACAGGAACGTTACTCGCCCTATACCATTATACACATGCATGAACATACCGATGATTTGCTCAAAATCACACAGGCAGCGATGAAGGGCATTGATCAAATTTACAAGGCGGGGTTCAAATATAAAAAGGCTGGCATTGTCTTGTTGGAAATTATGGATAAGACTCAATTTGTACATGACCTTTTTACTGACTATAGCCATCAAAATGACCGTGAAGTGCTATCCAATACGATAGACGCTATTACAGAGCGTTTTGGCAACAATCTAATCTCATTAGGGCTGTGCCATGAGAAAAAAGAACCCTGGCAAATGAATCAATGCAATCGCTCCCCTGCCTATTTGACCAACTGGTCTGAGCTGTTTAGAGTTGGTTAAAATCACTCACTTAAAGAACAAAGATTAACGAGCATTTTCAGCTCAACCCTAAACCGAGAAGGATTTGTGAATGAACATCATAATTCGAGACGAACAGCCAGAAGACATTGAAAATATTAAAAAATTAACGCAGGCTGCTTTCTTAAATGCAGAACATACCAGTCATACCGAACAATTCATTGTAAACAGCTTAAGAAAACATGGCCAACTCACAATTTCTTTGGTTGCTGTTGAAAATGGGGAAATAGTGGGTCATGTCGCTATTTCACCTGTATCTATCTCGACAGGTGCAACAGGTTGGTATGGTTTAGGCCCAATATCTGTCTGTCCGACTAAACAAGGTTTAGGCATTGGGTCAAAGCTCATACAGACAGCACTTGAAAAATTAAAACAACTGGGTGCAAATGGCTGTGTGCTCTTGGGTGACCCAAATTATTATCATCACTTTGGTTTCCGTACCTCTCTAGAACTTACCCTTCCTGACGTCCCTAGCGAATACTTTCAAGCCCTGAGTTTCAATGGGGAAATACCTCAAGGTATTGTCCGTTACCATGAAGCTTTTAATGCAACTATGTAAGGCAAATGTAAACGAAACTTTAAAACTTAAAATATAACAAATAGTATATATGTACACATGATTTATATAGAAAAAGGTAGACTTCATGAAAAATATATTAGCTGCAACACTCGTCACTTTGGCCCTAGTAGGCTGTACTTCTACACCAACCGAAAAAGTCACGCAAGAATCAATCGCTGCAGGCACATCAACACAAGTGATTCACTTTGTTGGCCCCATGGATTTAACCATTGAACTGAAATCATCCGATAACTTTGAAACAGCAATGATGACTGATAATTCTGATCGAACTTATATGCTTAAACATGTACCTGCTGCAAGTGGCATCCTGATGACAGATGGTAAAGGCGTATCTATTCACTTCAAAGGTGCTGAAGGTATTGTCGAGTTTGTCAAAGACAAACCGATCCAGATTACTGAATTCAAAAAATAAAAAAACAGCCTTCAACACTAAGATTGATCGCATAGACTTATGCACCGAAGCCCACTTTTAACGTGGGCTGTTTAAAAACAGTACAGTAGTACTTCATATAGATCTTTCACTTACTAAGTATTATTTCAATTGAATATCAGACGGAAAATCTGGGAAAAAAACTTTAAAATCTTCTGCACTAACAGTCTCTAAATAAGTGAATGTTCGCCACTTGTTACTTTTTAGACTTCTCACGAAGATCCAATCATTCGTACTTAACTCAATATCTCCAGAAATTCGCGTTTGAATTTCTACAGGAATCACACAAATCTCTCCCACCGAAATCAGCCTATTCGCCTTTATAGGCTGTAGTTTAAATCCAGTTACAGAGTAGTTTCCGTCCCTAACGAAATCCAACACATCGGCCAACCGCGATTCATATACCTCCCGTTCAATCCATTTACCATTCACATAATATTGGTCGTTATGCAGCCTATTAAAACGAGAAGAATAATTATATTTCTGATTGTATTTAATGAGTTGCTGAACATCACCATGCTTGAGAAGATCCAGTTCCTCTTGCATAAATTGTTTGAACAGCACTAAATGGTTTGGGCACTCTAAATCTTGTGCAAATGATGTTGTCGAGATAAGTGCAAAAATGAGAGCACAGATTTTTTTCATTTATAAAAACCTTATAATATTACAAAATTTGGAAGTGCATTTTTCAAACGATTGTGAGGTTTTAACCCATGAAGAAAAATTTTACAATATTATTTATTAATCAATGCATTAAGTTCAAAATACAATAAAAAACATATCAAATGATAGGCTTAAGAATTCCCCTTAAAACAATAATTAATCTAAAAAATGGGGTATCTCAACTGATCTTCAATCCCCTCAATATTTCAGGCACAAGCATATAATTTTATTAAGTTCAGTGGTATCAATAATGATACCCAAGAGGGTCAGACCTATCCCAGTACTGATTCAGTTGAAGATTCAATTCTTCTTCACAGATACCCTCAAGAACATAAAAGAGTTTTAACACCCCTTCTCTTTCAAGAATCATGAGTTTGTATTTATCAAATTCTGCAAGCCCAGGTCGAGCAATGACTCTTTGAAATCCAGCACTGTAGATCACAGGAGCCGTGGGTTTTTCGTATTCACATGCCCATTCTAATTCTGTTGAATTAAAACCCACTGCAATACTTTCCCTTACTTTTCCAGCAGCAACTCCACCAATAACCCCAATTTTCACGGATATCACTTTTTATACGTTGTACTAAACCATCTATAACAGACCCATTTACATATACAAGCTTTTTATCTTAAGTAATTTCTCAACTAAGTTCTATTGCCTACTCATTTGATCTTATCAATCAAATACTTCTAGGCTATTAGCTCAACACTTTTATAGATAATTCCTCTTATCAAATGGAGCGAAGGAAGCACCTAATGTGCTTCTTTAGCTCATAACCGTTTAAATCAATACTTAAAATTAAACCCGACAAAAGCCGTTCGGCCCATTAAAATGTAATCAATGGAACGTGCAACATCATCACGCTTGGTATTGGTTAAGTTTTTAATCCCCGCTTGCATAGTAAAACTTGGGTTAAATTGATACTGCCCACTTAGGCCTAAAACATGGTAATCATCTGATTTTTTACTCTTAGAAATGGCAGGCACATAGAGCATTTGGCTACCAATATATTGATAGTTGAGGTTCAATCCCAACGCATCATTCACACGCCAATCCAAAGCCATATTGCCTGTATGACGCGGGCTATAGTCGAGTTCTTTGTCTGTATCTTTATTTTTAGCATCTGAATAGGTGTAATTAAACTTCATACCTAAAGCATCATTCACATCATACTGGCTCTCAAGTTCTACACCTTTGACTGATGCTGAATGCACATTGGTATAAGTCATGACTTTAGGACGGTATCCCGCTCTCCAACCATCGCTTACAATCATGTTTTTAATGTCATTATCGAAGTACATTAAACTTGCATAAAACTGGTCATTTTCATACACACCACCAAACTCATAACTTGTTGCCGTTTCTGGTTCCAAGTCCGGGTTCCCCACTACCTGACACATGCCACGGCAGGCCAATACTGAATATGTAGGATCGGATTGCGACAGACTCGGTGCTTTAAATGATTTACCAATTCCCCCTTTTAAATTAAATTGATCCGTGACTTGATAAACGCTATAAAAGCGTGGGCTGAACTCACTGCCAAAACTATCATAGTCATCAAAGCGTCCAGCAAAGGTCAGAGCGAGTCGGTCAAGTTTCCATTCATCTTGTAAATAAAATGCTGTTTGATTTACCGATGCAGATCCATTCAAGTTTTGATTATGCTCTAACTCTGTTTTACGGAACTCGGCTCCGCCAGTCACTAAGTGTTGTTCTCCAATATGACCGCTCAATTGGGCATCAACCGTATGATTGATCTGCTGAATATCTCCCGTCTTTTTATACAAATTGGTGATGATTTCTGAGTTATCCATTAAGTCCACGTTTTCATAGTAATAACGCAGTCTGCTGTTAATATCATTCCAATTTGCAGAATAAGTCAGCCCAACACTGGTACGGTCCATTTCTTGAATATTGGTCGGAAATGACAACCCGTAGTTGTTCCATACCGCTTTACGGTCATCTGAACGATGGGTCAAGTCAATATCTAAAGTCTGGTTATCATTAATCAGCCAACTGACATTTGAAAGAATGCTAAAACCTTTACGTTTTTCAGCAGCATCTGTATTTTTATAGATGCTTTGTTCAGAACGCCAAGCCTGCTGATCAACACCCTCAAGCACCAAATTTGCCAAGAGTTTGTTTTCTATCAGGCTGCCACCAATATAGGCACTTGCTTTATGAATTGCCCCATCATCCCCTTCAGTTGGTAGCTCATAACTATAGTTAAACGCGGTCTCTAATTGCTCACTTGGTTTCTTTAAAATAATGTTAACGACGCCACCGAGGGCATCTGCACCATATATGGATGACATTGGACCACGCACCACTTCAATACGATCTACTGCAGCCAAAGGAATAGATGACAAATCAAAATCATTTGAATAATTAGAGGTTAATGCATCTCTAGAATTCACACGGCGTCCATTGACCAATATCAATGTGTAATCTGAGTCTAGACCACGAATTTTTATTTCTTTACGACCATACGCAGAGGACGTATTAATATGGATACCCGCACTCTGTTGTAAAGCATCTGCTAAGTCATAAACAGGACGTTTTGCTAAATCTTCTTGCGTGATAACACTAATCGTTGCTGGTGCACTTTTTTGGTCATGCTCTGTTTGACTGGCTGTGACTGTAATTGTAGCTAACTTCTCTGCGATCACTTCATCTGCAAAAGCCGTAGTAGAAAGAATGCTCACCCCTAAAATACTTTGAATCGCAACACTCAAAACTTCCCGATTGAAAAAAATTTTATTTAACATGTTATTAAGCTCATAATTATAAGTGATAATCGTTCGCAATTATATTGATTGGTAAATATTTTGCAACATTTTTGTATAAAAAAACCGCCTTTTCAGGCGGTTATTTTTACTAAATAAAATTTAAAATTTTGCGCGGACTGTAAACGTTACGTTTCTCGGCTCACCCCAATATACGCCATTATAGAAGCCCACATTGAGATAGTATTTTTCATCAAACAAGTTATTAATATTTAAGCTTGCAGACAACTCATCACTAAACTTATAACTCGCAAAGGCATTTGCTAAATAATACGATTTCTGTACGACTGTTCCGCCATTATAAGCATTTTGTGGTGCGGTTCCCCAGTTTTGAAAAATTTCACTTTGCCAATTGACTCCGCCTCCAACAGTAAGTTTATTAGCCCCATTCCACCAATTTTCTGGCAATGTATAGCTGGTAAAAAACTTAACTTGGTTTTGTGGAATTGTGGTCGTTGAGTTTGATATTGCTGAACTCACACTATTCACATAGGTATAACCCGCACTTACATTCCAATTGTCTTGTAACTTACCAATAACTTCCGTTTCAAAACCATTTATTTTTAATCCTTTACCCGATGACATATAGGCTGTGTCTAAATCATCTATTTTCGGAACTTTGCCTTGGTCATATTCAACATCTGTAACGGCAAGATCTTTGACTGATGACCAAAATACTGCAGCGCTTGTTAATAATTGAGCATCAAAAAATTCAGCTTTAAGTCCAAGTTCTGTACTACTACCAATCTCTGGGTCCAAATAATTACCGTTTCTATCCCTTTTGCTTGAAGGTGTAAACATGTCGGTATAACTTGCATAAGCTGTGTAGCGATCATTGAAATCATAAAGTAACCCTACATAAGGAACAAACTGCTCAAAACTCCGAGGTTTTTCAGGTTTTTGGTTCATCAACCATGTCTTGGTTTTATAATCATAGGTATTAAAACGACCGCCTAGAATTAACTTGAGTGGATCGGCCAGATTTAAACGCAGGGTTGAATAATAACCAAATAGTTCAGTGGTGGTTTTACTCCCAGCCCCTGTTTTTACATAGGTCGGCTTTGGTAAATCCCCCGTCCAATCACGATAGTCTTGAATCACCGCTGGATAATCAATCTTTCGATCAACTTTTAGTGAGGTCGTCTCTGATTTAAAGCCACTGTAACCTACAATTAACTCATGTTCACGACCAAATAGCTGAAAAGGACCTGTTGCATATAAGTCTAAATTGAGTTTTTTACTCTCTGAATAAGGCGCTACCTGTGTCCATATACTCAGACCTTTACCTGTTGAAGGATCTGGGAATCCACTTCCGCCATAAGCAACTAACCAACTATTATCCGATGTACTATGTGCAGCAGCCGCTTTTACCATCCAACCGTTGTCAAATTGATGCTGAATATCTGCAAAAATAGTTTCATCTTTATGCTTAATTGCACTCCAGTCTGTTGTTAAACTAAAGTTTCGTGGCAAGTGAGCAAGACTACCATCCGCATTAAAGTAAGGAACGGTTCCCCACGTCGATCCCTTAGGGTCATTGTCCTGATACTGAAATCCAAGCGACGCGGTTGTATTATCAGTTAAATCTGCTTCTACAATGGCCATGGCCGCAGTTGACTTTAGCTCATAGAAATCCATATAGGATTCTTTATCCGTATATGCAGCCATTACCCTACTACGTACACTGCCATCTTGAGTCAAGGGAATCGAGACATCAGCTGTTACACGAGTATTATTCCAGCTTCCATAAGTTGAACTTACACTCCCGGAAAAAGTCTTTATCTGGGCGTTTACGTACCATATTGATCGTCGCTGACGGATTCCCTGTTGAACCCGTTAAGCCACTCGCCCCTTTAATTACCTCAACACGATCAAAGAAAAAACTGTCTGCCCTTGGGCTATTATCGCCCACTGGCATGCCATCAATTTGTCGGTTGGTAATAGAAAAACCACGAGCATAATAACTTGAACGCTCACTATCTTGTTTGCTAACAGTGACACCTGGTGTCGCAGCCAATACATCATCAATGCTCACAAGATTACGTTGCTCAATCTGTTCCTGCGTGACAACACTCACAGACTGCGGTGTTTCTTTTAAACTTAGATTTAACTTCGATGAAGATTTTGATTTATTTGCTTTAAAACTGCCTGTTCCTTCAGTTTGATCACTGATTGTTGCCTTGGAACTAATCGTCGCGAGTGTTGCTGTATCTGTGACTTGATCCTGCTCAGTTGCCCAAGCAAAATGCATTACTCCTCCATAAATTAAGATGGATTGAACAGCAAAGCTAAGGGTCTTTATTCGAAATTGTGAATTCATAATGTAGATTGAGTTAACTTTTGTGAGAATAATAATTATTATCATTATAATTTGTGATGTAAACCGCTAATGCCACCTCACATGATTGATAAAAAAAATGATACTTTTTTTGATGTCATAAAAATACCGCCTACAAGGACGGTTTATCTATATATTTCAATCAACTATATGAAAAAAATAAAGTGAAAATGTATACCATAATGCGGATATAAATTATAGATTTCTCATAATTACAAAATAAAATATGGTATTGGTACTATTTTTTTACGTTGATATCTATCTAAATAGCAATTCTAAAGTTCAACTTCCCTTTAAAATATACATATTAGACAATTAAATAAAAAACACATTATCTATATAAATAGGCTAATGAGTAATTCAATCATGATAATTACTCAACACACCGTCTATTATTAAGAAATACCTAAACAACAAGAAAAGGCTCATGTAGAAAACATAAAAGAAGTTTCATTTATGAATAAATCGTTTTATTGCATGTACAATAAAACCAAGTTTAAACATTTTCTGTCTGTCCCACCTGATGATAAGCACGATTAAAATAAACCAAGCTTTGATCCTGTTGGCTTTGCTGAATAGCGACAATACGACACATAAACACCGTATGCGTCCCAACTTCTTGAATGTCATCAATCTCACAATCAAAATTAACCAACGCATCCTTTAAAACAGGTGCCCCTGTTTCTAGCTCCGTCCAAATACCATGTTTAAAACGCTCTTCAGAAGTCATTTTGGATGCAAAGACGTTAGAAATATGCTGATGCTGTGCGCCTAAAACATTCACGGTTAAAATTTTATTATCTACAAAATGTACATGTGAACGAGAAGCTTTGTTCATACAAACCAATAATGTTGGTGGTGTATCAGTGACACTACACACAGCTGATGCGGTAAATCCATGACGATCAGACATACCTGCCGTGGTCACGACACTCACTGCACTGGTCAATAAAGACATTGCATTTCTAAAGTCTGTTGCTTCGATCATCATTTTACTCCTACACTGAACCGTACATTTTGTTTAGATTTGGCGATACCGTACTTCAATCAGATCAGCTATATCTAAAACTGCGACATAATGAAAATGAGGACTACCCGTTTGATCAACAAGGCAAAAGCCTATCCGACAAATCAAAGTAGCCCTTTTTATCACTCGGCCACTAATACTAAGCCGATAACTCTTTACGGATGATTTCCGCACCTGCACTTAACGCATTCAGCTTGCCTCTCGCCACTTCACGAGCCAAAGGTGCCATACCACAGTTAGTCGAAGGATAAAGTTTATCCGCATCGACAAATTGAAGTGCTTTGCGTAGCGTATCCGCAACTTCTTCTGGTGTTTCAATCGTATTGGTTGCCACATCAATCGCACCAACCATGACTTTTTTACCACGAATCAGTTCAATCAAGTCCATCGGCACACGCGAGTTTTGGCATTCAAGTGAGATAATATCAAGCTTAGATTTTTGAAGTTTAGGGAATGATTCTTCGTATTGACGCCATTCATTGCCTAAAGTTTGCTTCCAATCAGTATTGGCTTTAATACCATAACCGTAGCAAATGTGTACCGCAGTTTCACATTTCAAACCTTCAAGCGCACGTTCTAAAGTTGCAATACCCCAGTCATTCACTTCATCAAAGAATACATTAAATGCGGGTTCATCAAACTGGATAATGTCAACGCCTGCTGCTTCTAACTCTAGTGCTTCTTGATTCAGAATCTTGGCAAATTCCCAAGCCAATTTTTCACGGCTCTTATAATGACCATCATACAACGTGTCAATCATGGTCATTGGGCCAGGCAACGCCCACTTGATTGGTTGTGTGGTTTGGCTACGTAAAAACTTGGCATCATTAACAAATACAGGTTGCTTACGAGATACTTCACCCACAACAGATGGCACACTGGCATCGTAACGATTACGAATTCGCATTGTTTCACGTTTTTCGAAATCGACACCTTCAAGATGTTCAATAAAAGTGGTGACAAAGTGCTGACGCGTTTGCTCACCATCAGAAACAATATCAATACCTGCTTGCAACTGTTCATGTAACGATAAGCTTAAAGCATCGCGCTTGGCTTGAAGCAGTTCTTCACCTTCAAGTTTCCATGCGGACCACAGTTTCTCAGGCTCAGCAAGCCAAGAAGGTTTCGGTAAGCTGCCAGCGGTTGATGTTGGTAATAAAATTGCCATTCTAAATCTTCTATCTCTATTTCAGGTAAATTAAGCAGCGCTACTGTCTACAGTGTAATTCGAAGCCCATTGCTCAAGGATGTTTTGATAAGGCTTGATAAAGTTTTCTTCCGTCCATTTACCTTGTTTTACCGCTAACTGACCACGTTCAACACGATCATAGACAATTCGTGTTAATGAATAATCTGGGTATTCTAAACTTGCTTGATAGACCTGTGCTGCTGATGAATTTGCATTGTAAATTTCAGGACGATAAATCTTTTGGAACGTTTCCATCGTACTAATCGCACTGATCAGCTCAAAATCGGTGTAATCACGTAATAAATCACCCGCAAAATAGAATGCTAAAGGTGCAACGCTACCTTTCGGCATGAAGAAGCGAACCTGTAAGCCCATTTTGTGGAAATACTCATCGGTACGAGAGTATTGGTCTTGCTTATATTCAACACCCAAAATAGGATGCTCATTGGTTGTACGCTGATAAGTTCTTGCTGTTGAGACACTCAAGCAAATCACAGGCTGTTGATTGAATGCTGCTTTAAAAGTATCTGAGTTGACGAGATACTGATAAAGCTTGCCATGTAAATCACCAAAATTTTCAGGTGCGTACGAAGTTGAGTTTTCTTTATTATGTTCTTTAAGCACTACACTGAAATCATAGTCACGTACATAAGATGAGAAGCTATTACCAATCATGCCTTCAATACGTTGATTGGTGTGATGATCCGTAATTGTGCTTTTTAACATTTCAATAATTGGGAAAGTTTGACCATTCCCTTCAATATCTAAATTTGCAGAAATAATATCGATTTCAAGCGAATAACGATCACCATTCGGGTTATCTGTTTCTGCTAGGGCATTGAAACGATTATTAATCATTCGAAGTGTATTACGTAGGTTCTGCTCACGGCTTTCACCGCGCGCCAAGTTAGCAAAGTTCGTCGTTAGACGTGTGTTATCTGCTGGTTGATAGTTTTCATCAAAACGAATGCGTTTAATTGAACATGCAAACTCTGTACTCATGGCGACCTTTACCCTATTTTTGCAATAAAACCTGAATTTCTTTCATGCTCTTTTCAAACAGTCCAATTTTCTTTTGGTACACTTCTCGTTAACCACTATCCAGTGTTATCTATAGTCTGGCTAGTAATTAACGATGAAGAATGTCTATCATTAAGAGCTTGGTGTAATTTATACCCGAAACTTCACATGAATAAAAATGATTTAATCTCACTCATAAGTGAGAAAAATTCATTTTCATAAATTTTATTACATCAAGAAAAAATTCCACCACCACTTCTGGTGCCATTTGTACTGATGAACTTCTTTATTTTTTTGCGATAAAAGTCATCTGAATGCACATGGTATACAAAAATTTATTTTTTAAGAAACTGATAAATAAAAGAATATAATCATAATCCCACTACTTAGATGAGCGTAACCATGGAGTTACCGTTAAGCCTATCAAAACACCCTCAGGACTTAAAAAGCGAGTGACAGATTGTCCCCAAGGTTCTATACGATTATTGACAAGTAATTGGTAACCTTTAGAAACCATATAAGCTGAAGCTGCAACAATATCTTCTACCTCAAATTCAATCCAACTTTGAGGAATATTGAATTCTTCTGGCCACTCCTTTAGCCCAAAGCATGAATTTGCAGCTTGAGTCAAAGGCCAAAGTGCAAAATGTTTTACACCACCCAACTCACCATCATTCGTACTCATATAAGATTCATTTCCCTCCATCGCTTTAACTGGAAGATTAAGAATGTCGAGGTAGAAAGATTTACTTGCGTGATCTTCTTTGGTAATTGGTCCAAATCCAGCAACAAAAAGTATATGTACAGGATGCATTTCAATATCTCATTTTTTTTAAGTGATCTATTCTTTTATACTTAGAATTGTTTACTTTTCAAGCATAAAATTAAAAATGTGAGTTCGGTTAAATCCCCCCTATGTTGTTAGGCTCTACCATTTGCTGGGATCGTATTTAGCCATCGAAATATTTATGGAAAGAACTGTGTAGAAGCACTCGCTGGCTATGCAAATGTGAAGATGACGTATAGTATTTAGAAGGTCACGAAGTGCCTAAACCTGAGTAGATTAGCTCTCGTTAATAATTGGTTTTAACTTTAAATGGGCGAGTTTTCCACATTGGGGAATTACGCCATTCCCCGAAAACAAAAAGCCCACTTTTTGAGTGGGCTTTAATGTGTTGAAATATCAACGAATTTTGGTAGGTATATCCAGACTCGAACTGGAGACCTCTACGATGTCAATGGGTGGTCACATATGAAAAATCAACAATTTAGGTACTATTGGCGCCCATGTTTCGCCCATTTTTTTTGTTACAATTTAGTTTGCCATTTACACAAAAATATCGATGTCTACTATCTATTGGTTCACTACTCGGCTTTGTTGTATAAAGCTATTCTTAAAGACTTCTTCAGTAATATAATTTCTAAATGAAGAAGCCTGCATCTAAAATCTATCGTACAACGAATTGGTCCTCTTATAACCAAACTCTAATCAAGCGAGGAAATATTTCAACTTGGTTCGATCCTCAGACTAAATGGTATGCTCAGCCACAGGCTAAGCATGGAAGAAATCAAACTTATTCTGATACAGCAATTCAGTGCTGTTTGATGATCAAATCTATCTTTCGACTTTCTTTGCGTATAGTCACAGGTTTTGTGCAAAGTCTAATTGAACTCAGTGGTTAAGTTGGACAGCACCAGATTATTCCACACTTTGACGACAAAAGCAGATGAATACCATCTAAAACAACGCAATAAAATAGAAACTTTATTCAGTTTTCTTAAAGGGGCTTACAATCTAGTGACGACTAGAGCGAGAAGTGTTGCAGGCTATTCAGCTGGTATTTATGCATCTCTGTTTGCTTATGAAATATGTCATTAAAACAAGCCGATGCTTCGTATTATGGAAATATCAGCTTAAGTAGAATTAGGGTTAATATAATCAAATTATCTCTATGCAACTAAAAAGTAAATCAAATTCTTAAATAGTGATTATCCTAAATAAAATATTTATTAAATTTAAGTAAAATAAACAAAAAAACACTTTATATATTATGGTATTTACTTTCATTAGAAAAATTTACACAAAATAAATATAAATCAATATTTTACATATTCCATGTAATTTCCCAATATTAAAATGCACTATACTAGTGCCATACTATCCTATTTATGATTCATTATAGTGCAATAATTATTTATTAACTGGCGCCAATTTGGTGCATTAATAATTAATTGTTTAGCATGTCTTTAATATATGGATTTCATATTAACATTTCGAAATCTTATGACCTGATGGTTCTTTTTTTCTATAAACTGCCTGCTCTTCTCAAACAGAGTGGTTTCATGCTTCAAATGTTGCATGGTTGCGTAATTTAAAATTTGATCTAAAAAGGTATATAGATAATGGAATTCAGTACCCTTGAACCAGAAGTTATAAAAAAGAAACAGAAGTTTCATCAAATATTATATGTCCAGGTAATATTTGCAATTATCTTAGGTATATTATTAGGTCATTTTTACCCTGAGTTTGGTGAAAGCCTAAAACCATTAGGCGATGCATTTATTAAAATTGTTAAAATGATTATTGCTCCGGTAATTTTTCTAACAGTTGTTACGGGTATTGCTGGCATGACTAATATGAGTCGTGTTGGTCGTGTGACTGGTAAAGCGATGTTGTACTTTTTTACCTTCTCATCATTAGCTCTTATTGTAGGCATGGTAGTGGCAAATATCATTCAACCCGGTAAAGGTTTGAATATTGATCCAACTACATTAGCAAATGATAAAGTAGCTGATTATGTAGAAAAAGCACATGATGCGACTTTAGTCGACTTTTTCATGAATATTATTCCTAAGACACTAATAAGCCCTTTAGCTGAAGGAAGCATTCTACAAGTCTTATTTGTCGCAGTTTTATTCGGTATTGCTTTAGCTGCAATTGGTGACCGTGGCCGCCCAATTGTTGATATTCTAAATAATTTGACAGCCCCTGTATTTTATTTAGTCGGGATGTTAATGAAGTTAGCTCCAATTGGTGCTTTTGGTGCAATGGCATTTACAATTGGCGCATATGGTATTGAAGCTATAGGTAATTTGCTATTACTGATAATGACTTTCTATATAACATCGTTGTTGTTTATACTTATTATTTTAGGTGCAGTAGCTCGCTACAATGGATTTTCAATTTTAGCTCTCATTCGATATATTAAAGATGAATTATGGCTTGTATTAGGTACAAGTTCATCAGAAGCGGCCCTACCCACTTTAATGCAAAAAATGGAAAAAGCTGGTTGTGAAAAGTCTGTAGTGGGTCTAGTAATCCCGACAGGATATTCATTTAATCTTGATGGTACTAATATTTATATGACCATGGCAGCGTTATTTATTGCTCAAGCATGTAATGTAGACTTATCAATTGGTGAACAAATAGCTCTTTTACTGGTAGCAATGGTTAGCTCTAAAGGGGCAGCTGGAGTAACTGGTGCAGGATTTATTACCCTAGCGGCTACATTGTCTGTTGTACCAGCAGTACCTGTTGCAGGAATGGCATTAATTTTAGGTATTGATCGCTTTATGTCAGAATGCCGTGCATTAACCAATCTTGTAGGAAATGCTTGCGCAACAATCGTTGTTGCTCGTTGGGATAATGCTTTGGAGAAAGATGTACTAGATGAAGTTTTAAATAAACCAAAATCATCTTAATCTCTAGTTTATTCAAACCCTTGAATAAATATATATTCAAGGGTTTCTATATTTATTAATCCTCTAAAATACTTCTTAACATCCATGCTGTTTTTTCATGTACTTCAAGTCTTTGTGTAACTAAATCTGCTGATGGCTGATCGTTTACCTCATCGACAATTGGAAAAATTCCTCTTGCTGTTTTTGCAACAGTTTCGTGAGCATTAACTAATAAACCAACCATTTCTTGTGCTTTTGGAACACCCTCTACTTCCTTAATTGCGGTCAATTTAGCAAACTGTTTGTACGTACCAGGGGCAGGGAAACCTAATGCTCTAATACGTTCTGCTATAGTATCTAAAGCATTCCATTGTTCAGTATACTGATCCATAAACATGTTGTGTAAACTATTAAACTGAGGCCCTGTAACATTCCAGTGAAAATTATGCGTCATTAAATATAAGGTATAACTATCTGCAAGTAATTTTGACAGACCAGAAACAATCTTTTCTCGATCATTATGCGAAATACCGATATCAATCTTTATTGCTTTTACTTCTTTTTTAGGACTAGCCATGAATCTCTTCCTTTTGTAATAAGTACATAATATTAAAAATTTAAAAAATGAGAACAAGCTGAATGTAGAGCTTAACTATTAAGATTATCATACCAACCTACTCAGAAAGCAATTACGAGTAAAAAAAGTTACCATTTTTAAAATAGTCTATATCGTTCCTAATGACTGTTAATTTCGATCTTAGTTATTATGCATATAAAAATTGTATATTTAACATCCAACTAAAAAATAATTTTAGAAAACTTGTCAAATCTAAAATTAGAAGTAAATTATTGATTTTTTATTGAAATTTACTTCACACACTAAAAACTCTTGTGTTTTCACATAAATTTCACTATCTGAGAACTATTTTAGCTGGAAAGTAATAATTGCAAGTTTCTAAATTCTTAAAATACAGGGGTATAGTTAAATGGCTATAGAATTTGTTTCCAAATCAAAGTTACCTACTGCGTTTGGCGATTTTGAAATTATAGCATTTCAAGATCAAAAGACTGGTGAAGAACATATCGCTCTTGCCAAAGGCATGGATACTATTTCGAATCAACCTGTACTGGTCAGAATACATTCAGAATGCTTAACAGGAGATGCTTTTGGATCACTCAAATGTGATTGTGGTCCACAATTACACTCAACCATGAAAATGATTAATGATGCAGGTCAAGGTGTCATTTTATACTTACGCCAAGAAGGCCGTGGCATAGGACTAACCAATAAAATTCGAGCCTACGCACTTCAAGACCAAGGACATGATACCCTTGACGCCAATTTATTATTAAACCTGCCAGCGGATGCTCGCAAGTATGATATGTGTACCATTATGCTCGATTATTTAAAAATAAAAAATGTAAAACTCATTACAAATAATCCACTTAAAATTAAATCTTTAACTGATTTGGGAATTAATGTTCTTGAACGTATTCCTTTGAAAGTAGGCTTAAATAGCTTTAATAAGAATTATCTCGAAACAAAGCAAAAACGTATGTCACATCTGTATGATAATAGTGATTTTTAAAAAGTGATCACTTTCAGAAAAAATCCACATACAAAGTTTCATCTCCCTTACGGGAGAGGGTTTTATCACATATGGTTCTTGATAAATTAACTTTAAATATACGGATTAAAAAACAGGATATTATTTATTTTCTCTCAGTATCTGCGAAAAAACTGTGACCTTTTCTAAAGTCGCGATCATTCCCTTATTAAAAAAAGTATCGACAAGCGCTGAGCCAATGATAATAAGATCAACTTTATTGGCTAAGGCTTTAACGTGGCTTTCATTTTTGATCCCGAAGCCAATTGCAACTGGAATATTAAAAATAGGCTTAATTTCAGCAATCTTTTTCTCAAGATTAGACAGATTGAAGTCTCCTCCTGTTAAACCATTTTCTGCAACATGATATAAAAAACCTGTCGCGCGCGCTGAGATTTGCTCTAACCTTTCAACTGGGGTAGTCGGCGCTGTCATTGCAATGAAATGCATATTTTTTTCATTTAATTGCACTTCAAAGTTTTCTCGATATCCATATGGAGCATCTAAAATCAATATTCCATCTATAAGATTTTCTGTTTCGGCGACAAGTGTCTCGAAACCATATTGCATAATCGGATTTAAATAAGTCATAAAAATTATTGGTGTCTTGTCATCATGCAGCCTGATTGCTTTCACCAACTCAATGGTCTGTTTTACCGTTTGACCTGCACTTAAAGCTCTAATATGTGCTGCCTGAATGATCTCGCCATCTGCCACTGGATCTGAAAAAGGAATGCCAACTTCAATAATGTCAGCTCCAGCTTGACCCAACTGGCTCAACAGACGACAACTTTCTGCAAAATTAGGATCTCCAGCAGTAAAATAACAAACCAGACCGCTTCGATTTTCCAGTTTCAATTGCTCTAATTTTTGATCTAGACGGTTCATGCTGTAGCTCCTGCAAGATATTTTTTGACTGTATTTAAGTCTTTGTCACCTCTGCCGCTTAAATTGACAATAATGATCTGTTCTGGCTGCATTTCTTGAGCAAGTTGAATCGCATACGCAATGGCATGAGAACTCTCAAGCGCAGGAATAATGCCCTCCTGTTGGCTTAAAAGCTGAAATGCATTTACAGCTTCTTGATCGGTTATAGCCGTATATGTCACACGTCCTGTTTCAAACAGAATGCCATGCTCAGGGCCAATACCAGGATAATCTAAGCCAGCTGATATAGAGTGCCCCTCTAAAATCTGTCCATCTAAATCTTGTAATAAATAGGTTAAATTACCATGTAGCACACCGACTTGACCTTTGCAAATAGAGGCCGCATGTTCACCGCTATTTGTTCCTTTTCCACCTGCCTCAACGCCAAACATTTTGACATTCAGGTCTTCTAGAAAAGGATGCATCAACCCTAATGCATTTGATCCACCACCAACGCAAGCAACTAAAGCATCAGGCAGTTTATTTTCTTTGAGGAGTATTTGGTTTCTGGCTTCTAGACCAATAATTTTTTGAAATTCTCTGACCATGATGGGATATGGATGAGGACCTGCACCAGTACCCAACAGATAATAGGTTGTATCAACATGACTAATCCAGTCACGTAATGCTTCGTTCATCGCATCTTTTAAAGTCCTACGACCTTTTTGAACACTTCTGACTTCAGCACCGAGTAATTTCATGCGTTCAACATTCACTTGTTGGCGCTGAATGTCTGTTTCTCCCATAAAAATGGTACATTTCATCTTAAACAGTGCACAAACAGTTGCTGTTGCAACACCATGTTGTCCAGCACCAGTTTCTGCAATGATTCTAGTTTTCCCCATAAATTTGGCTAATAAGATTTGCCCAACACAATTATTGATTTTATGCGCACCAGTATGGTTCAAATCTTCTCGCTTGAGATATATTCGAGCACCTCCCGCATAAGCTGTTAGGTTTTTTGCATAAAAAAGAGGACTAGGACGACCAACAAAGTCCGTTAAAATCTGCTGATATTCAGCCCAAAATTCAGGTTTGTGCCGAACAGTATTAAAGGCTTGCTCTAATTCTCGAAGTGCTGGCATTAAGCTCTCTGGCATGTAACATCCGCCAAACTTACCAAAAAATCCCAAGTCATCAGGACCATTACCTGTATAAGGGGTTGTCATCTCATATCTCTTTTACTATCAAAATTTGTTTGATCTTAAAATATTTTCATTTTTCTGATAATTGATATATTTTGAGCTGATGATGTTAGAAAATTTTACAACATGAAACGCAGAACATTACCTCCCCTTAATGCTTTAAAAGCATTTGAAGCCGTCGCCAGAAGTAAAAGTTTCAGCTTAGCTGCGGAAGAATTGTGTGTCACCCATAGTGCGATTAGCCATCAAATAAAACAGCTAGAAGAATGGTTAGATAAAAAATTGTTTATTCGACATTCCTCGACCATCTCTCTGACGGCGGACGCAGAAGAATTATCGCTCGTTTGTACGCAGCTTTTTAATCGTTTAGAACAATGCGTCTTTGAGTTAACAAATAAAACGTCAGAGGTAGAGGTGGTAATAGGTGCTTCTCATAGTTTTATGGCAAATTGGCTGATTCCTCGATTAGAAAAGCTCGAAGTCATTTATCCCAATATCCATATCAAATTAATGACATGTAATGACTTAAAATTGTTAGAAAAAGAGAAAGTTGACATATTGATCAATAGCATCAGTGAGAATCATATACTTTCCAACTTTTTGAATAAATATCTTTTATTTCCCGATAACATGGGGCCTATTTGTAATCGGGAAATAAATCCTCTCCATACAAAACATGATCTTTTAGATTATCCACTACTTCATACCCACTCAAATAAAAGTGCATGGCATACATGGTTTGATCAGTCCAAAATTAACTTTTCCCCAAAAGCGAATGATCGTTATTTTGATCGTCTCAATTTGATGATAGAAGCTGCTGTGTCTGGGTTAGGAATTGCGATAGCGCCTCAAATTTTAGTAGAAAAAGAAATATTAAATGGAAGGGTCATTGCCCCTTTTGGTTTTATCTATTGTGACTATAATTTTTATGCAATGGTCAGAAAAAATAACGAAAATCGTGATGTCATGAATATCATTCATTGGCTAATGACTGAAGAAAAAAGAGAAAGTGAAATTTAATCCTTAATCATCAAAATTCTATTCAATGTACTGTCTTTAGTATCTATCTTCACATTCTGTTCACTTTAGCCTCTCTAAAGTGGGAGGATAAACTGTGAAGATGGACAGTGAATATGAATCAAGTCAAAACGTTAATGGCAATTGCCTTATCCTTACCAGTGCTTTTCCTGTCAGGATGTAAAAGTGTTCCTCGTTATTCCTCTGATTATGCAAATGCCAGAGCGAGTATTCAGGGAATACCCTTAGATGATGCAAAAGCACTAGAAATCGGTACCCGCTTCACTTCGGCATTTAATACCTTGGGCACACCTAAATTCGTTGAAAATGCTGGAGCACTGTATGCAGATCAGCTTTTTATTAACGATACTCTGTCGCAATTTTCATCGCGTAAAAAACTGCTTGAACATTTTCAAGGTATGAACCAGCGGGTGAGTAATGTAACTGTCAGTCTATTAAATACTTCATATCATCAAGACTCTGCCTATGTACATTGGCATATGGTTTATGATTTTAAAATGTTCGGCAAGACACGAACAATGGATTCATTTGGAATCAGTGAAATAAAGGTCAACCCAAACCATCAGATTATTTTCCAACAAGATTTCTGGGATCCGGCCAATGGTCTGTATCGTTCTTTGCCTTATGTAGGAGGAACCTATTCATGGGTACTGCCTTTCAAAAAGTAGCCATAACCACTGTACTGATGCTCGGGAGTTTCGGTTCGTGGGCGCATGCACAGACCTTAAATAAATGTGGTAAAGGCCCACTAATGGTGGGACAAAAACAGGTCGGTGTGGCTGGTTACTTTGCGCAAAACTGTAATC